>JBMDWS010000363.1:0-5387 GCA_048594695.1 Truepera sp.
AACCCTACGCGTTTACCTCGATCCCAGGCATGAGGCGGGCACGACATTTGCAGGGCGTCACGGCTTTACAGTGCTGCCAGAGGACGCGTACAGGCACCTGTGCGGTGACCTCGCGAGGCTGAACCTCGACCCAACGTTCCCACCAGGCTTCGCACTCGTCCCGTACAGTCAGATTCAGAACTTGACCGTAGCTGTCGAGGCCATGAACCGTTCCTATGCCGAACTACACGGGCACCGCACGACCACCGAACAGGATTTTGCACCTATCCTCGAGGCGAGCGACCCGGACGGATTCATTATTCTTTTCGACCCGGCTGGTCGCGTTGCAGGGACCGTGAGCGCAGATTTGGCCCCGGACCTCAGCGAGCAGAACAGAAAACTCACCGGGCGGCTCGGCAGTCCGGGGGTCGTACCCGAGCATCGGAGCCCTGCGTTTTACGGAGCACTACTGGGGGCCGGATGCCACTACCTCATAAGGCAGGGCGCAGTTTGCGCTGAACTTACGACGTTGGGCGACCACGAAACGACGATTGCCACCTACCAGAGCCTCGGTTTCGTGCTCGACGCGGAAGCTGTTGCCTTTACCAAAAGAACCTGAAGGCGTTGCGTCCTCGTTCCAGCCAAGGCCGATACAAAACCCCTTGCCAACGCTAAGTTCGGCAAGGGGTGGGCTCGAGACTCCTGCAACGCCTACTCGAGCTGCGCCGGCGGCACCTCCTTGTGCCGACTCGTCTTGATAAGCGACAGGCCGATGCTGAGCGCGAGAATGGTGAGAATGACGCCGAGCGACACGAGCGTAGGAATTTTGAACACGTCGAGAAGCAGCATCTTTACGCCGATAAAGACCAGAATCATCGACAGGCCGGTCTTCAGGTAGACGAAGCGGTGCACCACACCCGCGAGCATGAAATACATGCTGCGAAGGCCCAAAATCGCCAGTGCGTTCGAGGTGAAAACGATAAAGGGATCGGTGGTGATCGCAAAGATCGCCGGAATCGAATCGACAGCAAAGATCAGGTCGGTAAACTCGATGAAGATGAGCACCAAGAAGAGCGGGGTGGCCATGCGTACACCGTTCTTGACGGTAAAGAACTTCTGCCCGTCGTACTCGTCGCTCACCCGGAACACACGCCTCGCCAGACGCACGGCAGGGTTCTTGTTGAGGTCCTTTTCGCCGTCATGACGGTCGAAGAGCATCCGTATCCCGGTCAGGAGCAGCAGGCCCCCGAAGACGTAAAGGATCCAGTGAAACTGCTCGATAAGGGCAGCGCCCAGAAAGATCATCACGCCGCGCATCAGCAGCGCACCGATCACACCCCAGAACAGCACCCGGTGCTGATAGAGTGGAGGCGTAGCAAAAAACGAGAAGACCAGAACGAACACGAAGATGTTGTCGACGGCCAGAGACTTTTCGATGAGGTAACCCGTGAGAAACTCGAGCCCCTTATCCGGACCCTGCCACACATAGACGAGCGCGGCAAAAGCAAGGGAGAGTGCAACCCAGACCGCACTCCATATCGCGGCTTCCCGGACGCTGACAACATGCGCTTTTCGGTGGAAAACACCCAGATCGAGGGCCAGCACACCCAGCAAACCTGCAATAAAAGCAAACCAGACCCAAATCGGCAGATCCATACGGATACTCCTCGTTAGGTCTTGCCCTCTCTGCACACTACCGGAAAACCTCTGGTTTTCGTACTGACGATAGCGCACTCCCCTTTGCTGTGGGCGGCTACTCCCCTGTTGAAAACAGTTTAGCGAAAGAGAAATGAGTGTTCATGAGAACAGATCGTGGCTCCCCATGTCCCGGGTTCGGGCATAAATCGCTGTGCGGGTTCCCCTGCACCGTGTAGCCCGAACCCGTACAGGGCACAGGTCACGTACACTGTGGGGAGACACCAAGCTCTAAGGAGGTCTTTAGATGAAGCGTTATCTCCCCATTCTGGCCCTGGCCCTCGCGGCATGTGCGCCGCAGAGTCAGGACACAGGCAGCGCCCCGACCGGACCCGCGCTGGAGTTTACGAGCGATCCGTCGGTCATCTTGTCGGGTGACACCGTAAGCACAGTGCAGCTGCTTCACGCGTCGGACCTCGAGGCGGGTATCGCAGCTATCGAGGACGCGCCGCGCTTTTCATCAGTCCTGAGTGCGCTGCGTGACGACTACAGCAGTACGCTCACGCTCTTTTCCGGGGACCTTTTTATCCCCGGGCCTTTTTTCAGCACCACGACAGGCCAGGCCGACGTCCGCATCATCGACGCGCTCGGGGTACAGGCGTCGGCGCTCGGGAATCACGACTTCGATCTCGGTACAGCGACTCTCGCCGGCCTCATCGCTGCCGAGGAGCCCGAGGAAGGAGAGGAAGCACCTGCCGATCTCTACCCAGGCACCACCTTCCCCTACCTGAGCAGCAATCTCAACTTTTCGCAGAGCGACCTCGCGGATTTCGTCGTTCCGGACGCTCAGGACGCGAGCAGTATTCCCAACAGCCTCGCCCGCAGCGCCCTCATCACCAGCGGGGGCGAGACGTACGGCGTCGTCGGTGTCACGACGCCGCTGCTGCCCAGTATTTCGTCGCCGGGCGCGGTCGTAGTCTCGCCCAAGAATCCTGAGAACATGGAGGCGCTCGCCGCGATCATCCAGCCCATCGTGGACGATCTCAGCGCGCAGGGCGTGACCAAAATCATCCTGCTCGCGCATATGCAGCAGCTCGAGTACGAACTGACGCTCTCTGGCCTCTTGCAGGACGTCGACATCATCGTAGCCGGGGGCTCACACACGCTTATCGCCGACGATGACGACCTCTTACGGGCCGGGGATGAGCGCGCGGGCGAGTACCCACTCCTGCGCCGCTCGGCCACGGGTGAGCCCGTCGCCATCGTCAATACGCCGAGCGAGTACACGTACGTCGGTCGCCTCGTGGCAGGCTTCGACGGCGCGGGCGTGCTCTCCGAAGTCCGTGAGGAGAGCGGCGCTTACGCCACCGATGAGGCGGGCGTCGCGGCACTCGGCAACCCCGCACCCCTTCCAGAGGTCGTAGCGGCAACAGACGACGTGCGCGAGATCGTGACCGAACTCGACGGGCAGGTATTCGGCTCGACCGAGGTCTATCTAAACGGGCAGCGCGAGTCGGTACGAACCGAAGAGACCAATCTCGGAAACCTGACGGCGGACGCCAACCTCGCACTCGCCCGGAGCGTCGACCCAACGGTGACGGTGTCGCTCAAAAATGGCGGTGGCATTCGCGCCCCCATCGGCGCGGTCGCACCCGACGGCACGCCCATTCCGCCGCCCGCCAACCCGCTGACCGGTAAGGAAACGGGGCAGGTTTCGCTCCTCGACATTCAGAACGCCCTGCGCTTCGACAACACCCTGAGCATCCTGACGCTGAGCGCAGCGCAACTCAAGTCGATTCTCGAGCACGGCGTCGCGGCAACCGAACCAGGGGCCACACCGGGGCAGTTCCCACAGGTCGGTGGCGTAAGCTTTTCGTTCGACCCCAGCCAGCCCGGCAACACCTACGATGAAGACGGCGTGCTCGTCAGCGCCGGGACGCGCGTCCGCAGCGCGGCACTGCTTAATGACGACGGCAGCGTCGCCGAAGTTCTCGTCGAAGATGGACAGATCGCAGGCGACCCCGAGCGGCCCATCCGCGTCGTCACCCTCGGCTTTTTGGCTGATGGGGGCGACGGCTATCCCTTCCCGGCGGACGCCGAGCGGCAAGACCTCGAGCCCGCCGAACAAGCAGCGCTCGGCACCTACCTCGGGGAAATCGGCACCTACACGGTCGCCGACACGCCCGCCAGCGAGGATACACGCATTCAAAACCTCGCCGTGAGAAGTGACGGCGTGCTTGGACGCGTCGGAAAATGAGAAAACCTTAATCTTTTTCAAGGTTCTAGGGTCACCTGCGAGGTGGCCCTTTTGCCTGTTCTGTACGAGAAAGGTTAACTATATGTTTAATTTACGCTCATTCTTTTGAGTAAGCCATTAGCTTAGTATGAAAGAGATGAGTAGATTTATCTCCAGCCTCGAGGCCGATCCCGAAGAGCAGCGCTTCGGCAAAGCTGCCATTTACCTGCGCGCGCTGATCTTCGACCGGCTGAGCGACGACCACGTCATCGCCCTGGCCCTGCTGCACGAGCTGGAAAGCATCTACACGGACGCTTTTACCAGTCAGCAAGTGATTCGGGACCACCATGTGACGCAGGAGGAGGCGCTAGGCGCACACCTCGAGGCGCTCGGGCTGCCCCGTACACTCAGCGAGCTTACGGTCTGCGAGGTCCGGGCCATGACAGAGGACTGGGAGACCAAATGGGAAGAGCTGCCGGCCCCGTTCGATAAGACGCTCTACACCTTCATCGGCTACGCCACGACCCAGCTCCCCGGCAAGACGACACCTCTACGCAGCCCCTACCAGTCGCACTAGCCTGACCCAACGCAAAAGGCGAGGGAATTCCCTCGCCTTTTGTCTTGTTGCCTGCCCGTCTAAAGTTCGCGTTCGCGCCCTTTACCGATCAAGGCGTTGATGATGGTGCCGATAATCGTCAGCACCAGCGCCGCCAGAAGGGTCGTGCCAAAACCCGTCGACGCCATGGGCGTCACAGCGATCACGATACTAAGAGCCAGCGCGTTGACGACAAGCAAAAAGAGCCCGAGCGTCAGGATGGTGAGCGGCAGCGTCAGGAGAATCATGACGGGCCGCACGATCGCGTTGACGAGTCCGAGCACAAGCGCCGCGATGAGAATAGGGCCGATCCCCGGTTGGGTAAACGTGAAGCCGGGAATAATTTCGGTCGTCAGCCACAAGGCGACAGCGTTAAGCAGCCAGCGCAAAAGTAGGTACATGGGTCCATTCTAGCAAAGGAACGTGCGCGGGTTGAACTGCACCACCCCGTGCTCGTCTACACTGACGCTATGTACTACACGCTCGAGCGGTTCGAAGATGCAGGCCTCGCGGTTCTCGAGAGCGACGACGGCGAGTCCTTGAGCGTCCCCCGCGAGGAGCTGCCGGAGGGTACACGCGAGGGCGACGTGCTGCGCCGCTTGCCCTGGTACCGCTGGGACAGCGGGGTCCGTTACAGCGCCGCACCACGCGTGACCGCACAAAGGCGGCAGCAGGCTCAAAACCTGCGCGACACGCTTAAACGCTACGACGATGAGGGTGACATCGAGCTGTGAAACGCCTGATCCTGCTGCTGCTCGTTCTTTTAGGAAGCTGCCAGAAACCGGGTGGGCAGCTCGAGCTGCACTTTATCGATGTGGGCCAGGGCGACGCGGTGCTGATCCGCGCTCCCAGCGGCCAGAATGTTCTTTACGACGGGGGCAGATCTGCCGAAACGTCCCTCGAGTATCTCGAGGGGATCGGCGTAAACAGCGTGGACCTCGT
>JBMDWS010000364.1:0-3576 GCA_048594695.1 Truepera sp.
TGCGGTTTGCCGATGTCCTCATAGACCTTGGCAAGTCGCCCGAGCGTCAGCGGGCAAACGTCCGGGCAGCGGGTATAGCCAAAAAAGACCAGCCGCACATCGCCCTGCCAACGGTCCAGCGTCACGCGCTCACCCTCTGCGCTACTCAGTTCAAAAGGAGCGACCTGCACAGGTGTCTCGAGCGCAGTGCCGTGATAGTCCGGCGACGCCGACACACGCAGCTGCCGATACGCAAAACCTACGATCAACAGGGCGAACAGGGCAACGAAAAGAAGGATCCAGCGGTCTCTGGGATGGAGCTTCATCACCCCGAGTATAGGTCAGCTTCGCCCTTTCATGCGTATGACGAACGTCCTGCAGGACCATGTAATCATCATGTAATCTAAGTCTCTATACGACCAGGATATTTTGTTGTACACTCTCCCTACCACAGAAAGGAGGTGGTCCTAATTTTACAAATTGAAACGACCAGTGGAGGTACCCGTCGAGGGTAACTGACCATAGTCCGGTACATCGAGGCTTGGCATCGGTCATCCTCAAACCGGGCGGGTACCCAACCCCTAGCATTTGGCTAGGGGTTGTTTTTTTGGCCCAGCACAGCGGTATCGTACCTTTATGAAACGTGTCGTCATTATCGGGGGCGGGCTCGCGGGCCTTAGCACCGCCTTTTTTCTGCACCGAGCCGCACCCGACCTCGAGCTCACCCTGCTCGAGCGAGAGGCTCAGACGGGCGGTAAGGTGCGCTCGAGCCTGCAGGACGGTTTTACCGTGGACTGGGCTGCTAACGGCTTTTTGCCCAACGTGCCGGACACGCTTGAGCTGGTCCAAGCGCTTGGGCTGAGCGCCGAACTGCGCGAGGCCGACGAGGCCGCCCGCCACCGCTTTCTCTTTAAGGGCGGCGCGCTGAAACGGCTACCCACTAGCCCGCCTGCGTTTCTCACCTCGCCTCTGCTCCTCCCGTCCGAAAAGCTCCGGGCCGCCCGCGAACCGCTCACGGGCCGCGCTCACACAGGTGAAGAATCGGTCTACGCGTTTATCGCCCGACATTTTGGGCGCGGCGTCGCCGACGTGTTCGCTGAACCCTTCGTCCTCGGTATCACGGCGGGCGACGCGCGCAAACTCAGCCTCGACGCCCTCTTTCCCCGCTTCCGAGCGCACGAGGCCGAACACGGCAGCCTCGTGCGCGCAATGATCGCGCAGCAGCGAGCCGCCAAGACCCAGAACGATCCTGATCGTCCGAAACGCCTGACGAGCTTTACGGGCGGTAGCGGGCGACTCGTCGAGGCGCTCGAGGCGACCTTTGGCGGGAGGCTCGAGCGAAACACCCCTGTACAGGAACTTCGCCCCACGGAAACGGGCCTCGAGGTGCTCTGGCAGGGTGGTCGGGTAGAAGCAGACGCTGTCGTGCTGGCGACTCCGGCTTTTGTCGCAGCTGACCTTCTCACGTTCAACCCGGACGCGGCGCGGGCGCTCGCCACCATCCCTTACGCCGACGTGCAGGTTTTCGGGCTCGGTTACGACCGCATCGACGTGCCCAACACGCTGGACGGTTTCGGCTTCCTGGTCCCGCGTGGGGAAGGCGTACGCGTGCTGGGCGTTCTTTACAGTTCGTCGATCTTTCCGGGACAGGCGCCCGACGGTCAGGTTCTCCTGCGTGTCATCGCGGGTGGCACGCTCGACCCGGAGTTTGCGACACTCTCCCCCGACGAGGCACTCGAGGCTGTCCGGCGCGACCTGCGCGTCACGATGGGCGTCGTGGCGGAGCCGACTTTCGTGCAACACATTCCGTGGCCCCGGGGCATCCCGCAGTACGAACTCGGGCACGGGCAGCGCCTGATAGCAGCATTTGACGCCCTAGGGCGCACCCCTGGCATCGTCTTGACCGGCAACGCCTATCACGGCGTGGGCGTCAACGACACCGTTCGGGACGCCAAGAGAGCCAGTGAAGCGGTGCTTAAGTATCTAGGCCAGCCTGCGTGACCTTCTGTAATGGTCTTTAGCGGCGCGGTCCTGGCGGGCGGGCGCTCAAGCCGATTCGGGCAGGACAAAGCCCTCTACCGCTACCGGGGTAAACCGCTCGCCGAGTGGGTGCTTGCAAGCCTTAGCCCCGCTGCCGAACGCTTTATCGTCGCGAATGCACCGCTGCCGCTTGGCGTTTCGGTCTACCCGGATATCTACCCGGGGTCGGCTCTCGGCGGGCTACACGCGGCCCTGACCCACGCCGCGCACGCCTGGGTCGCTCTGGCAGCCTGCGACATGCCCTTCCTGAGACCCGATTACTGGCTCGCGTTAGCGGCGTTCACGGACGGGGCCGAGGCGGTCGTCGTCCGGCGGGAGGGCAGGCTCGAGCCCCTCGCCGCCTTTTATCACCGGAGCCTGTTACCCCGCGCCGAGGCGCAGCTGAGGACAGGTCAACTCCGGCTCCAGTCGCTGCTCGAGGCAAGTACAGTCAAGATTCTCGAGTGGGACACACTCGGCTTACCCGATGTCACGCTCCTTAACGCCAATCATCTCGGTGACCTACCGGCTGACGAGCACCGGAGCGGGGCGACAGAAGAGGGCAGCCGCCGCGATTCCTAGCGCGAGCGCCAACGTCGTGCAGACGAGCACGCCGCTCCAGCCCAGCCGCGCCAGCAAGAGTCCCGGCACGAACGCCCCGAGGCCACCGCCAACATAGTAAAAAGCCAGGTAGAGGGCGCTCGCGCTGCCCCGGTTGTGCCGCGCCTCGGTCGCGACGAACGCCGTCGCCGCGCCCTGCGCCGCGAAATTCCCGAAGCAGAGCAGCAGCAAAGAGAGGATCAGCAGGTAGGAACGGTCAACCAGTGTACCGAAGTTCCCCAGCACGACGAGGGCAAGGCCCGCGACCATGATGCTGCGCCGCGAGACCCTGCCCGCCAGCAGGCTCGAGATGGGCGACGACACGATCCCCGCGATGTAGACGAGGTAGATGAGCCCGATCGCCGTCTGCGAAAACGAAAAGGGCGGCGCTTGGAGGTGAAAGGGCAGGTAAGTAAAGACTGCTGTGAAGGCAAAAAAGAGCGCAAAGCCGACCACAAAGCCGCCCAGGAGGCGCGGTGTCCGCAGATGCTCGAGCATGCCAGCGTACGCACCCCGCGCACCAGTCGCGGGCGTAAACCGCGCCGAGGGCCGCAGCGCCAGGAGCGCCAGCCCCAACCCGAAGGTCAGCGCGGCCCCAAGCATGAAAGCCCAGCGCCACGATAATGTGTCAGCCAGCCACCCGCTCAGCACTCGGCTCAGCAGACCGCCCAGAACATTGGCCGAAATATAGCCCCCGAGCCACACGCCAACGCGCTCCGGCGCGAACTCCTCAGCAATGTAGGCGACGCTCACCGCCGTCAGGCCGGGGATCATGATGCCCTGCAGGGCGCGCCCGAGAATCAGGACGGGCAGTGAGGGTGCGGCGGCGCAGAGAAGCGAGGGCAGGGTCAGCAGCAGCGCACACCCTGCAAGAAGGGGTTTGCGCCCCACCCGGTCCGAGAGCGGCCCGACAAAGAGGCTCGAGGCGGCGATGCCCAGAATCAGCACGCTCACCGTCAGGCTCGCGGTACTCGGCGA
>JBMDWS010000365.1:0-2110 GCA_048594695.1 Truepera sp.
CACCACCATCACCCTGAAACTCAAGGAGGACGCGCTCGAGTTTGCCCAAGCCTCACGCCTGCGCGAGCTCGTCAAGACGCACTCGGACTATATAGCGTTTCCCATCTACCTCGAGGAAAACGGCGGCTTTACACAGGTCAACAGCAAGACCGCCCTCTGGCGCGAGGCCCCGCGCAGCGTAACCAAGGACCAGACGAACACTTTTTACCAGCAGCTCACCTTCGACATGCAGGACCCGCTCTTGACGGTTCACTTTGCCGCCGAGATGCCGATTCAGTTCTACGCCCTCCTCTTCGTGCCTTCCCGGCGCGACTACCGCATTTTTCGGAGCGAGGGGGACTACGGCCTGCGGCTCTACGCCCGCAAGGTGCTGATCGACCCCGCCTACCGCGACCTGTTGCCGCCCTACCTGCGCTTTCTCGAGGGCGTCGTGGACTCCGAAGACCTGCCGCTCAACGTCTCCCGCGAGCTGGTGCAGGCCACACCGATGATCGCGCGTATTCGCAAGGCGCTCGTCGGGCGGGTCCTGAGCGAACTCGGTGACCTCGCCAAAGACGAGCCCGAGCGCTACGCGACCTTTTACCGCGAGTTCGGCGTGTTTCTCAAGGAGGGCGTCGCCAGCGACCCGTCGAACGCCAAAGCTCTCGAGCCTCTCCTGCGCTTCTCCTCGAGCCTGAATGACCTGACCTCGCTTGAGGGCTACGCGTCGCGTATGAAGCCCGAGCAAAACGAGATCTACTACGCTCTCGGCGACGACCTCGCGTCGGTGGCGCGGAGTTCGCACCTCGAGGCCTTCGCCAAGCGCGAGCTGGAGGTGCTCTACCTCACCGACCCGGTCGACCCGTTCATGCTCTTCAGCCTGAGCGAGTACGGCGGCAAGGCCCTCAAGAATATCGACGACGCCGACTTAGAACTGCCCAAAGATGAGACCGAGCTCGAGCTTCCGAAGGACGAGGCGTTTATCTCGCTCGCGGCGTTCATCAAGTCTGTACTCGGTGACCGTGTCGAGAGCGTGCGCGAGTCGAAGGTGCTGAGTACGGGCGCGGCGCGGCTGGTGAGCCCATCGGGGGCCTCGAGCCTCTACCGGGCACAGCGGCTGATGGGCCAGGAGTCGGCGGAGCCGCCGCGCATCCTCGAGCTCAACCCAAAAAACGAACTGGTTCGGGAGCTCGAGACGCGCCTGCAGGCCGACGATCAGGATCCGCTCCTGAAGGTAGCCATCGAACAGCTGTTCGACAACGAACGGCTCGCCGAGGGGCTGCACCCCAACCCCGCCGAGATGATCCCGCGCCTGCAGACGCTCCTCGTCGAGGCGCTCAGGAAGCGCTAGCACGCACTTACACGACTCCCGCTTCGGCCCCAGCGTGCAGCAGAGCGGGGCAGCTCGAGGCCGAAACGCCCGTCACGCTCCGGATTGTCGAGGGTGCCGACCTGCCTGCACCGCCTCGATAGGTAGGCAGGTAGACCGCAGTGAACAGCGCCTCAAGGGCAAGAGACACGTGCGTTTTCTCCTCTTCTCCCACCCCCTCGGTAACGCATCTCAGACCTGTCCGGCGCACCCACACAGGTCCTGTAACCGTCAAGGAGATATCCCATGACAGACCATTCGGATCACGAAAGGCTCTCTGCCGCACGGGGACCCCACGCTGTTGCCTGGAAGCGGCTTCCGCGCGCGGTGTTGCTCGCTATGCTCACGGCTGTGCTCGCCAATACCCTGATCTACCTGGTGGCTTGGGAAACCGGGCTTATCCCCAGCAACGTCGGGGTCAGGAGCCCGTTCGGGTTCGGTCCCATCAGTCTCGCCGCTGTCGTGGCCGGATCGGCCTTCGGGGCGCTCGGCGGAAGCGTCGTCTTTGCCCTGATCGGGCGCTTTTCCCGCCGACCTGTACGTCTTTTTCGTATCATTGCCACGCTAGCCCTGTTACCAACCCTGAGAACACCACTGACCATCGAGGGCGCGCCCCTTTCGATGGTCGTGTCGCTCGAGGCCATGCACATCATCACCTACGCCGTCACCGTCTGGGTGCTCACCACCGTGGCGCGCCCGGGGACAGCCGATACCGAGCCGAAGTACGCGTGATGCTTTGAGGTCTACCTGAGCGCTCGAGCT
>JBMDWS010000366.1:0-5014 GCA_048594695.1 Truepera sp.
GAGCCCGAGTCCACCGGGGGGAGCCTGTTCGGTGCCCAGACCATTCCAGTGACGCTCGTCGGGACGAGTTACAGCGCCGATGCCAAGTGGAACTTTACGGGCGCGCTGCAAGAGGCGCTCGGCGCGGATGTCCTCAACCTGGCTACCGAGGGGCGCGGCCCTATAGCGCCGATGCGCGAGTACCTGACGAGCCCGGAAGTGCGCGATACCCCGTCCAGCCTCGTTGTGTGGGAGATTCCCGAACGCTATTTGCCGATGCCGGAGGCACCATGAACCGTTTACGAACATCTTTCTTGGCGCTGCTCGCGCTGCTTTCGGCTTGCAGCCTGAAGACCCTCACGACCACCCCAGGGGGCGAGCTTCTCTTCGACATCTGCCAGAACGCACTCGACCAATCTTCCGACAAAAAAGCCTATCAGGGCTACGACGGCTGGTTCTTTTTCGACCTCGACCTCGAGGAGACCCACGCGCTTTTGGGCCAGGCCAATTGTATCGTCGCGCTGAGTACACGCCTAAAGACCCAAGGGGTCACGCTCGTCGCAGTTCCGGTCTCGAGCCGCGCAGTCGTTCGGCCCGACAGGCTCTACCTGCAGGACCCTCTGCAGGCCACTTTCGATTCCCGCGAGACGGAGGCGATCTACACGGATTTCGTCAACAGCCTGCGGGCGGGTGGCGTCACCGCTGTCGACGTTGTCGCGACGACGCCGCAGGCGGTCAGACATTTTTCAAGCGCGACCTCCACTGGACGCCCGAGGGCGCCAACGTGGTTTTTTCCGAAACAGCCGCCCAGATTCGACAGGCGCTGACGGATACGCTCCCCAAACGCACGTTCGAGGTCGTCAAGCAAGAGCAAACCACGGAGCACCGAGGTCAATTCGTCAACAACTGGACGTCCCGAGATTGCAGTTACGTGTTGCCTCCGGAACCTCTGAGCGTCTACAGCGTGTCCCCGACTGGCCCGGGCCCGCAGGGGAAGGCAGAAGTCGTCCTGATCGGCTCGAGCTTTAGCATCGAACCCTATAGCTACAATTTTCTCGCGGCGGCGCTTGGGACGGATGTACTGAACGCTTCAGTCGGGTCTGGAGGCGCACTCATCGCGCTCCAACGATACCTGCTCGAGGGCCGCTACAAAAGCCACAAACCCAGAGTGCTGGTCTGGGAGTTCCCCACCTACGCACCGGGCATCGGTGAAGAGACGCAGGCCGAACTACTGAGGGCTGTCGACACCCCCTAATCCCGTGCGACACGCTTCCGTAAAGCTAGAGACGCCCCCCGCACCCGGCGTGCTAGAGTAGCCTTTGCGTTTATGCGAAGCTGGCGGCCCGATCTTAGAACTGTTGTGGAATACCTCATGGGCATTCCCACGCTGTTGGCGCTGTGCCTGCTGCTCCTGCCCCTCTACGCGTCACCGCTCGAGCAGACGGCAAAGGGTGCGGGCAGCGGCATGGGTGCGACGCCGCCCGCCGTCCTCGAGTCGTACCGCTCCTTCGGAAGCTGGACCAGCGCCGAGCGCCGTATCTTGGTCGGCACGCCTTTTAGCTACCGCCTCGAGGTGCCGACACTACAAGACGCGAGTCCACGCCTCTCGCGCAAGCGCGCACCCGATCTCACCATGGATACGCTCGCCCTGCAGGGACAGCGGCGGCTCGAGGGAGGCTGAGGGTCAAGACATTATCTTGACGACCTCCAATCCTAATTCAGCCCTCTCTGGAGAAGTACCCTCATGACCCAACGCACCTTTCGCGGGCTCGTCCTGCTCGCGGCCCTTTTAGCTTCAATCCTTTACCTCTGGAAACCCTGGGACCAGACGGACGAGTCGTCTCTCAAACTCGGCCTCGACTTGCAGGGCGGCCTGCGTGTCGTGTTGCAATCCGACACGCCCAACCCCGCCCCTGAAGACCTGCAAGCCGCCCGTCGCGTCATTGAAAACCGCGTCAACGAGTTCGGCGTGTCCGAAGCGCTGGTACAAACCTCGGGCACCGACCGGATCGTTGTCGAGCTGCCCGGCCTCACGACCGAAGAGCAGGACCGCGCCCAAGACCTCATCGGTCAGCAAGCCGTTCTGGAGTTTCGTATCGTCAGGTCGGCCTCGAACAGCAAGGTCGATACCGACCTGACCGACGCCGACCTCGAGCCTGCCGCGTTCACCGGTGAAATCCTGCAAAACGCCCAAACCTTCTACAACCAGTTCAATCAGCCTGGCGTCGACTTTACGATTCGCACGCAAGACGCTCAGGCCTTTGGTCAGTTCACCGGCAACAACGTGGGTCGCCGTATGGCCATCGTCCTCGACGGCAACGTCGTGAGCGCCCCGACGATCAATCAGCGCATCAGCAATCAGGGTCAGATCACCGGGCAGTTCACCGTCGACGAAGCCTCCGACCTCGCGCTGGTGCTACGCTCGGGCAGTCTGCCCATCTCGCTTCAGGAAGAAGGTGTGACCGCTGTCGGCCCGACGCTTGGGCGCGACGCCATCAACGCGGGCGTTCGCGCCGCGCTGATCGGCGGCGCCGCCGTCGTCGTGCTGGTCCTCGGCTACTACGGCCCGATCTTCGGGGGGATTCTGGTGCTGGGCCTCCTCTATGTGATGCTCCTGAACCTGGGCATCCTGGCGGGCCTCAACGCCACCCTGACGCTGCCCGGTCTCGCGGGACTCATCCTGACTATCGGGGCAGCCGCCGACGGCAACATCATCTCGTTCGAGCGCATACGTGAGGAGTTGCGTGCAGGCAAGAGCTTCAAGCTCGCCATGAAAGCGGGCTTCAGCCACTCGATCCCCGCCATTATCGACACGCACATGGCGATCCTGCTGGCTGCTGCCGCGCTCTATCAGTACACCACCGGCCCAGTTCGCGGCTTCGCCATCACCATGGCGATCGGCGCGGCTTCGTCGGTCTTCATGAACTCGGTGATGGTGCCTTTCGTCCTCAACATCGTCTTCAACCGCCCGCGCCGCACCCTCCTGCCCAAGGGCTTCCACGTCGAGGGGATCAAGTTCGTCAACAAAGCGCCTCTCATCATGACGTTCTCGGCCATTCTGGCGGTCGTCGCGCTCGGCTTCGTGGTCGTCAAGGGTCTCAATCTCTCAACGGACTTTACCGAAGGGAGCGATATTCTCCTCAGCGTTCCTGAAGCGACGACTGTCAGCGATGTTCGCAGCGCCATCGATGGGCTCAACATGCCAGGAATCACCGGTGGCGAGGCGACGGTTCAGGAGGTCCAGGACAGCACCATTGACGGTAAGGAAATATCGGTACGGATCGGCCTCACCGAAAATGGCAACGAAGGCAACACATTTGCATCCAACCTGGCTGGAGCCGTCGGGGGCGAGTTGCTACAGAACAATTTCGTCGGGCCGTCGGTCGGTGAGGACTTGCGGCGCGGGGCGGTGCTGGCTGCTATCGTCGCAAACATCCTCATTCTCATCTATGTGGTCTGGCGCTTCTGGCCCAACTGGATCGTCGCGGTGGCCTCGATTCTCGCGTCGATTCACGACGTCGGCATCGCGCTCGGCGTGCTGGCGCTGGTTGGCGCACAGTTCAGCATCCCGGTCCTATCGGCGATCCTCTTTGTAATCGGTTACTCGCTCAACGATTCGATCATCATTTCCGACCGCATCCGCGAAAACCTCAAAATTCACAAAGGCATGGACTACCGCGAACTCGTCGACCTGTCGGTAAACCAGACGCTCTCACGCACACTCATGACCTCGCTGTCGACTCTTCTCCCGGTCCTGGCCCTATTCTTCTTCGGTGGCTCGGTACTGCGCGACTTCAGCCTGATTCTGCTCGTCGGGATCGCCTTCGGGACCTACTCGAGCATCTTCATCCTCGCGCCGATGGTGGTCTGGTTCCAAAATCGCCAGCGCACCACCCCAGCCAAACCCCGCCGCCGCACAGCCTAGCCCCTCGAGTCCAGCACCATCCATCCTGCCCAGATCCGGGCAGGATTTTTCGTGCCCGATCGGTGTCGGGCTTTTGCACGGCTTGCGACAGGCGTTGATCGAAGCTTCATGGAATCACGGTATAAAGAGCCAATGGCTTACCTTTTGGACCAGCTCCGCGTCATCATCGAACAGATCATCCTCACCCTTGGTTACCCGGGTGTGGCGCTCATCATGTTCGCCGAGAACCTCTTTCCGCCTATTCCCTCCGAAGTCGTGTTGCCCTTCACAGGGTCGCTCGTGGCAACAGGGCAGCTCAACTTGTTTGGGGTGCTGATCTCGAGCACGCTGGGAGCGGTCCTCGGCACAGGTCTCTTCTACTACCTTGGGCATCTGCTCGGCGAGGACCGTACGCGCAGGTTTATCCGCCGCTACGGGCGCTGGTTGGCCCTGGACGAAGGCGACCTCGATCAGAGCCTGCGCGCCTTTCACCGCCACGACCGCAGCGTCATTTTTTTCGGGCGCTTTCTGCCAGCTCTGCGGACCCTTATCTCGCTGCCTGCAGGGATCGCCCGGATGAACCTCGGCACCTTCCTGTTTTTTACCACCCTCGGAACGCTCGCCTGGAACTGCGTCCTGGTGGGAGCTGGCGTACTGCTAGGCCAGAACTGGGAGCGCATTCTGCAGATCGTCGACCGTTACGAGACGATCTTTTGGGTCCTGATTGCTCTTTTTGTCGTCTACTTCATCGTTCAGCGAGTGCGGAAGCTGCGTTCTCCGCGCAGCTGAACCCGCTCAGGGCGTTCCAACAGACAGCGAGAACTGCCGCTCGAGCACACCCTGGTACGAGATGACCGCCCGCCAGAGCCCTTTACTGAGCGGCACCTCAGTCGGAAGCGTATTCGTCATGCGCTGCACCTCGGGGGCAGGCTCGAGCCACAGAGAGGTCGCATAGACTTCCTCGTTGGCGGGGTTGAACCACTGCACGGCCAGCCAGTCGGCTTCCGGGACAGTCTCGACTTGCAAGATGAGCTCGAGTGTCCGTTCCCTCTCGGTAATGTGACTGTTCTCCCCGACCGTCAGGCGCGGCGTCACCGGGTTGGGCGTGCGGACGAGCGGAATATAGGTAAA
>JBMDWS010000367.1:0-3733 GCA_048594695.1 Truepera sp.
GTTCCATTCCGGCGAGTCGAGGGGGGTGTAGGGGGTGTCGTAGACGCCCTCCGTTTCCGTGGGATAGAGGTGGAAGGGCTCGAGTTCCTTCGGCAAGGTTGCCGCGTAATGAGGAAGAGAAATAAAAATCCTGCGCATCCCGAAAAATTCCGACATGTTTTCCCAACTCCTGACTGACTCAAGAAAGAAGAATGCCGCCAGCATCGATGTGGATATACGGCTTTAGGTTGTATGAGTGGTGACTCTTAAACATTCTAAACAATCCGGGCTCGGACGGCTAGAGGACAGACATATCCACCTGGGAGTACGTTCGTACCGGAGCGGGTTTATAGGCTCACCTTGCGGTATTGCGCCGCCTGAAGTTGCCACAGCTCGGCGTATTCACCCTTCTGGGCAATGAGGTCCTGGTGGGTTCCCTGTTCGATCAGCTGGCCCGCCTTGAGCACCAGGATACGGTCGGCCGACAGGACGCTGCCAAGGCGGTGGGTGATGACGAGCGCACTTTTGCCTTCGGCGAGAGCGATGAACTGGCGGAAGATATCGGCCTCGCTGCGCGGGTCGAGCGCGGCGGTCGGCTCGTCGAGGATGAGCAGGTCGGCGTCGCGGTAGAGCGCGCGTGCGAGCGCCAGCTTTTGCCACTGCCCACCCGAGAGTTCTGTTCCACCGAAGGCTTTGCCGAGGCGCGTCTCGAGCCCCTCCGGCAGCGCCTCGAGCACGCCCTCAAAACCGCTCTGGTTGATGGCACGGTCCAGGCGCTCATCGTTTGGTGTGTCGTTGTCAGCGAGCGTGATGTTTTCCCGAACGCTGTAGGCGTAGCGTCCGAAATCCTGAAACACGGCTGCCACACGTTTGCGCCACGCGCTCAGCTCGAGCGTCCGGATATCGTGCCCGTTCACAGTTACCGTGCCTTCATTTGCGTCGTAGAAGCGGAGCAGCAGTTTGGCAAGCGTCGTCTTGCCCGCGCCGTTCTCCCCGACGACCGCAACGGTCTCGCCGGGGCGCACCTCGAATGAGACATCTTGCAGTGCGTAGCGGCCGTCTGGGTAGCGAAACGACACCGCCTCGAAGCGGATGTGAGGTGCTCCTGCCTCTAAACGGACGCCGTTCTCGGAGTTGGTGACCTGCGGCGTTGCTGCCAGAAAGTCGAAGTACTTGTCGAAATAAAGGGCGCGGTCGTAGAGCCAGCTTGTCTCCTCGATAAGGGTAAAGAGCAGCCCCTGGAGCTGGTTCAGGCCCGAGATGACGAGCACGATCTGGCCCACGCTGAGGTGCCCACTCGAGGCCCGAAAAATCGTCCAGGTAAAAAGTCCGGCGGTGACGAGGAGGCTGAGAATCCCCGTTGGCGTCACGATTAGGGCCTGCGTCGTTCTGACCTGCCGCATTCTCTGGTGCGCTGAGACGAAGGCGCGGCTGTAGCGCTCGCGCAGCCAGGGCAATAAGCCATAGAGTCGGACTTCGGCCGCCGACCTGTAGCTCAGGGCAAGTTCGGATTCGTATGCCATCGCCCGTGATTCTGGAGTCTGCCGCAGCAGCGCCTCGAAGGTCTTTTTGCGTGAACGGAAAGTGGCTACCGACAGCGGTGCGGCTCCGGCGAGGGCCACGAGGGGCACCCACCAGCCGATACCCAGAAGGAGTCCAGCGATACCCGCGAAGGTCACGAGCGTTCGGCCCGTATAGAAGAGCATCATCAGGGTGTTGAGCGGGCGGTTGGCGGCCCCGCTCTGCAGCAGCTCGAGGTCGTCGTAAAAGCGTTTGTCCTCGAGCAGCTCGAGCCCCGCGAGCGTATGGGCCTTATTCATCAGCTTGAGGTTGATGTAGGCCGTAAACTTCTCCCCGACGTTGCCCTGCAACACGCTGCTGATGGGAGAAAGCACCACGTCGATAAGGAGCGTCAGCGCCCAAAAGGTCGCCAGAAGCGTGAGGCTGACAGGTTCACCCTCCAGGCGGGCGGTTACGCCGTCGAGTGTGACGCGGGTCAGGTAGAGCGTCAGGACCGGGACGCACGCCTGCACCAGCAGGATAAGCGAGAGGAGGCTCGAGCCCAGCGGTTCGGCACGAAACAGCTCCGGCACGGCGCGGCACAGTACGGAAACCATGCTCACCCGCTTTGTTTCGGCCTGAGACATAGCGCGTATTCTGACACACTCAAATAATGAGTGTGCTTGAGTACGGTATGTCGGTGTTCCCGACAGTGCGGAAGGGTGAAACGCCTTACACTGAGGGCATGAATGCAATCTCCGTCATCGTCGGTATCGTTGCCCTCTTCGGCGCACTCCTTGGGTTTATTCCTCTGCTGGGCTGGTTCAATTGGCTCGTTATTCCGGTTGCCATCGTTGGTCTCGTGCTGGGCATTCTTAGCGACGGTAAGACTGGGCGAAATGTCAACACCATCGTGCTGATTCTGGCGATCATTCGGCTATTTCTGGGAGGCGGCATCTTCTAGTGCTCTTGGGGGACGAAGAAGACTTGGTGGCCCTCAAACGGGTCGGGCGGGTCGTTAAGGAAACTCTGGCGGCGCTCGAGCAGCACGCCGTCGTCGGGGTCAGCACGCTCGAGCTCGACGCGGTGGCCAAAGAGGTGTTTGGCCGCCACGGAGCCCGGAGCGCCCCGACGCTTGTTTACGGTTTTCCGGGGACGGTCCTCATCAGTGTTAATGATGAGATCGTCCACGGGATTCCGGGGGCGCGGAAACTCGAGCAGGGCGATATCGTCAAGCTCGATGTCACGCCGGAACTCGGTGGCTACATTGCCGACGCCGCGAGTACCGTGGTGGTCGCGCCTGAGGCCAAGGACGAGCAGCGTGTAAAGCTCGCGCAGACTGCTAGAGATGCGCTCGAGGCTGCTATCCGGGTTGCACGGGCCGGAACGCCGCTGCGTAACATCGGCGCGGTTGTCGAACAGACCGTGCGGCACGCGGGCTTTACGGTTATCCCCGACCTTTGTGGACACGGGGTCGGACGCACCATCCACGAAGCGCCCGAGATCATCCCCAACTATCCCGAAAAGCGCGTGCGCGGCGTTCTCAAGGAGGGCATGGTCATTACCATCGAGCCGATCATCGCGGTTGGGTCGGGCTCGCGCTTTACCCGCTGCTACACCGCCGACGACAAGTGGACCATTAAGACGCAAGACGGCACCGACGCCGCGCACTTCGAGCACTCGCTGGTCATTACCAAGGGTGCGCCGCTCATCCTGACGGCCTGAGATGAGCGCCTAACGTGCCCTCGAGCCTGGCGTTTTACCGCTCCGCCGGGTCGGACACGGAGCCCGAATATTTCGGTGCGATCAGCAGCGATGAAACAGCGATTCACTTTGCGCTGCACCGGACAGAGGGCGGCGCGGCGGTGGGCTGGCTCCGTCAAACGCTGAATGCCCAAGAGCTGTGGGCGCTCGAGCACACCCACCCTCCCTTCGCGCCGCCTTACCCCATAGAGCAGCGCGAATTTTTGCATTTGCTCAAGGCCTATATTCTGCCGCCCTTACCGCTCTAGGAGCTTTCGCTCAGCTCCCGTGCCCTTTCGCTGGCGTCCTCGACGGCCTGCATGGTGCCATACCGAACACCGTGTTTTTCCAGTGCCATGATCCCGGTGATGGCGGTTCCGCCTGCACTGGCGACTTCGTCCTTGATGCCGCCGGGGGAGGAGGTCTCGAGCAATGTCGCGGTCGCCAGCAGCACCTGCCGGGCGAGGTCCTGCGCGACAGCCCGGCTGAAGCCAACCCGCACGCCCCCGTC
>JBMDWS010000368.1:0-10225 GCA_048594695.1 Truepera sp.
GCTGCTTTCGCCCTGCTGGTTCTGGCCCAGCCCATGCAGATGCGCGGCACGATCTTCGGGCCAACCTACTGACGTGCCGGGACTGATGTGAAACGCAGGGCTCAGGTAGACACAGGTGTGACCCTGCGCGGCACGCTCTACACTCTCCTCGGCCTCTGGGTGGCCGTGGGCATCGCCTTAGCTCCGGCAGGACCGATGCCTGGAATGCCCGTCACAACGCCTGTCGCGACGCTTGCCGCCATGCTCGAGGGAGCAACCGGGGCCATAACCTCGCCAGATATGGACAGAGTCGGGCGCGGAGGCCACGAGCATAAAGCGAGCGCCGACCCTGCCGCATCCCCAAACCAGCCTGAACCCAGGCCCACCGGGCACGACCATCTGGCACGCTGTGCTCTATGCGTGGTCGGTGCCGGTACACTGGTCCCGGTTGTTCAGGTGACGCAGGCCTCGAGCCCCGTACGTTTCTCCAGCCTCGAGCCGCGGCAACTCACACCCGTTCGGCCCTTTCGCCACTTCAGGAGCCGCGCGCCACCCCTCGCCTCCTGAAGCTCTATACAAAACACACAGGGTCGCGGCTAACGCACCCGTATCCCGTGTCCTTCCTTGTGGTTTTTCTGCAACGATTTTGAGAGAGGCGAGATGACAAACGGCAAAAGACAAACGTCGTGACGACGGCGCTCATCAAGGCGCTCGAGTACCTCGGCACGGTTTTTTTGGTCGGAGCCGGGGTCTACCGCACCTTTGTCGCACTAGGCCCTATCAACAGGTTTCACCGCCCGGGTGTGGGGCTGGGGGCGGCCCTTCTTGTCACGGCGAGCCTCGCTGACGTCGTGTGGCGTCTCTGGCAGGTCATAGGCCGCTTCGACCTGGACCTGACTCTGACCTACCTGACGCAGACCGCCGGGGGGCACCTGATGGTGTTGCGTGTAGGCCTGGTCGTGCTCGCACTGCTCACGCTCCACTTGCCGTGGCGCGCACCCTTTCTGTTCGTCTCGCTCGGTGTGCTCTACAGTTTTAGCGCCTCGTGCCTCGCCGCCGTTATGGACGTCAGAGGGGCGCTTGTTGCCGACCTCGGCCACTTCGTCGCGGCCTGTCTCTGGGGAGGTGCGATCGTCTATTCAGCCCTGAACTGGAGCGCACTAGGGACGGCACGCTTGGGGACACTCGAGCGCGTATCCCGCATCGGCCTGGGCTCGGTCGTGCTCCTCGCCCTCACGGGCGTTTACGCCACGACCATTCATCTGAACGCACCAGGTCAGCTCGTCAGCACGCCCTATGGGCTCGCCCTCTCCCTCAAACTCACCCTCGTCGCCCTTATCCTCGGCATAGCCGCCCTCAACCGCTGGCGCTTTTTGCCGCGCCTGCGCGCCGACCCAGAATCGCATCACGCTTTCGGGCGCATTCTCGTCGTCGAAGCCTGTTTGCTACTCACCGTTTTCGCCGCCAGCGGGCTGCTTACTACCAGCCCGCTGCCTCACGACTAGGAGTCCTTATGACCACAACCCTCCGCACCACACTTTTGACCCTTCTGGCCTGCTGCGCCGCCTCTGCCCTTGCCCACGCCGAACTCGCGAGTTCGACGCCCGGGAACGGCGAAACCGTCACCACCGCGCCCTCGGAGATCGAACTGGTTTTTAGCGAGGGCGTCGAACAGGGCGTCAGCATCTTTAAGGTCTATCCCCTCCCCGAAGACCTCGCCGCGGCAGAGGCGAGCGCCATACAAGACGAATCCATGCAGCCCCTCGACGACAGCAATGGCGACGCGGGAGATGACAGTAGCGACGACCAGGGCGACGATCACGGCGATGATGACCATGACCACAGCGGCACCAGCAGCGATGACCAAGGCGATGATGCCAGCGACGACACGCCTGGTGACGACAGCCACGACCACAGCCTCGAGACCAGCAGCGGCGTCGCCGCGTTCGTCGCGAGCGTCATAGGAACAGAGGGCGACGAGGCGCAGCGCGTCGATACGGGCGTGTCTTTCCAGGGCTCCGAAGTCAGCCTTGAGCTGACCAACGACCTCCCGGCGGGCTGGTACGTCGCTATGTGGCGCGCCCTGTCGGACGACGGGCACGCGGTCGAAGGCGCCATCACATTTCACTACGCACCCTAGGAGCCGACCCTGAGGTAAAGCGGAGCCATGGGGCGTCTGTTACGATGCCCCATGCTCGCGCTCGCCTTCGTTATGCTCTTCGCTGCTGCTCCCACACCGCTCCCACCCTGCCGCTACGACGATGTAGAGACGTCCCGGCAAAACCTTGCGGCGTGGCCCTACACCATTCTCGACACCATCTACAAACTCTCCGAAACCTACACCCCTAACGATCTCGTTCCGCTTGATGAAGCTGGGGTCGGCAGCGACGACATGATGGTCCGGAGCCTCGTTCTGCCCGACCTGAAAGCGCTTCTCGCCGCTGCGAAGGGAGCGGGGGTAGCGCTCGAGGTGCAGTCCGCCTACCGCTCATACGCCTACCAAATCAGCACTTTTGCGTATTGGGTGGAGCAGGACGGGATGGATGTGGCGCTCACGACGAGTGCCCGGCCCGGACATTCTGAACATCAACTGGGAACAGCGCTGGATTTTCGCAGCGCCGACGGGCCAGCCGCCTGGGACCTCAGCGACTGGCAAGAGACGCCCGAAGGCACATGGATGGCTCAAAACGCAGCCCGCTTCGGTTTCGTGATGAGCTATCCCAAAGGCAAAAGGTCGCTCACTTGCTACAGCTATGAACCTTGGCACTACCGTTACGTCGGACGAGAAGTCGCTGCACAGGTCGCGGCGAGCGGCCTGACCCTGCGCGAATGGCTTTGGCAGTATGAACCCGGTCTCGACTCAAGCCTTCGTTAACCCTAAGCAGGAAAAAAATGTGTGTAAATTCGTAACTCCTACGGGATGTGCGCTTCTTATCATTGAACTATATGCGCGTTCGCTCCGGTCCGGGCCTCTCTGACGGTTTACCTTCGCCCGCGCAGGTTTCGCCTCTCGACGAAGTGACGCACCATCCGGGCTGGCGCAGGACGCTGCTGGCTGTCATACCTTTTACCGGGTTGGCTTTCGTTATCGGCATAGGTTTCGAACTCGGTCCCGACGGTAGCCTCTTCGACATCGCGGCGTACCTTTTCGGCGTCGCACTCGTCCTATGGTTTGAGATCGCGCTCTTTTTCAGGCTTCAGCAAACCGGCACGTTGGTTTCTGCGCTTGCCGGCGGGCTGAGCATCTTTTTTTTGAGCAAGCTCGTCTACCTACTCTTTTTTGCCCCTGAGCAGACGCAGATTCTGGCCGAGCTGACCGAGAGCTTCTTTTGGGTCCCTGTTCTTTTCGCGCTGGTCTCATTCGTGCCCAGAGCTGGCTGGGGACGCGTCAGTTCAACCATCCTTGCCTTTCTCACACCTCTGGCCACACTCGTCTACACCCTGTATAACCAAGCGCTGACAACTGAGCCTCGGGTGGTCTACGCCCTCGCGCAGCTTAGCTTGGCCTGTCTGGTCATGATCTTCCTGAGCCGCGCGTTCGCCCAGTTCTACCTGCACTTTCTTCGTGTGCGCAACCGCAGCGACGCCCTCGAGCAGCTCGCCCAGACCGACCCCCTGACCGGGCTGCCCAACCGTCTGGGCCTCGAGCGCACCCTGAGCGCAGCCCTGAAGGTGGGACAACCCTTTGCCATCTTGTTTATCGACCTCGACCGGTTCAAACGGGTCAACGACGTGCAGGGACATAAATCGGGCGACGAGTTGCTTCGTGCGGTCAGCGAGCGTCTGAGGACGACCGTTCGCGCAGAAGATATTCTCGTCCGGCTTAGCGGCGACGAGTTCGTATTACTTGCCCGCCACGTCGAGGAAGAAGCGCAGGCCATCCACATCGCCCAGAAACTCAAGGGGGCTTTCAGGCAAGCCTTCGATCTCTCGACCCATACCGTTCACATCACCGCCAGTATAGGGTTTTGCCTCTATCCACAAGACGGGCAGGACAGCGATACCCTGCTGCGGCACGCCGACAGCGCCATGTACCGGGTCAAGACCGCCGGGCGCGACGGGTTGCGGCGCTTTATACCGTCGGACAGCAACACCGAACTGCTCCGAACACTCGAGGAGGAACTCCAGGGCGCAGCCGAGAGGGGCGAGCTCGAGCTCGTCTATCAGCCGCTCTACAGCCTCCAGACCGGACAACTCGTCAAGCTCGAGGCGCTCCTGAGATGGCGTCATCCGTCACGCGGGCAGATTCTCCCGGACGTCTTTATTCCCCTAGCCGAAGAGAGCGGCGCGATCATCAAGCTGGGCCACTGGGTCCTTCAGCAGGCGTGTCGGGCACGCGCGAGCTGGCGTCAAGCTGGTTATGCGCCCATTCCGCTGGCGCTCAACGTTTCCCCTCTGCAGTTTGCCAACGCCGAGTTCTACAGGGACGTCGAGACGGCGCTCAGGGAAAACAACCTCGCAGGCGGCGATATCGAACTCGAGATTACCGAGGGCACCTTTATTCAAAGCGCCGATTCCGGTGAGGTCATCGAGGTCCTGCAAAAGCTTCAGTCCCTGGGGGTACGAATCGCGATCGACGATTTTGGCACGGGCTATTCGTCCCTGTCTTACCTCAAGGATTTCCCGCTCGACACCATCAAGATCGACCGCTCGTTTGTCACCGAACTCAGCAAACCCAGGCTCGGACCGCATTATGCGATGGCACTCATTCAAGCGATCACCACGATTGCCGAAACCCTCGACCTAGAGGTCGTCGCCGAGGGGGTAGAAACCGCGCAGCAGGCCGAGCTGTTACGCAAGCTCGGCTGCCATACAGCGCAGGGCTACTTCTACGCGCGCCCGCTCCCCTGGGAACAGGTGCTGGAGTCGCTCGGGCACCCCGCCGCAGCTCGGGTACATGCACCGCGCCCGTCGCTCAGCGACTGAGGTACTAGCCGGGCGTCACCTCACTAAAAATCATCTCGACCTTGCCCTTACTCACGCCCTGTGAGCTGACGTCGCCGCTAAAATAGTGATCCGTTCCCTGGCAGTAGGTACGTCTGACCTCGAAGACCGCTTCGGAGCCAGCCCAGAGCAAATCATCGGCTGAGATCGAGGTTTGCGAGATGATGTAGGGCTTATCCATCATCTCGCCTGCAAGCTGGCTGAGCTGGCTCATCAGCGCGGCAACAGGCATCGCCGGATATCCCTGGAAATGCCCGGCGCAGACCCGTAGCGGCACAGCCGGAACAGTCAGGCGGCAGACATCGTCGAAGCGCTCGTGGTGCCCCTCGAGCGTGCCGTCGTAGGTTTGGGGAAACACAAGGGGTTGGGATCTGGCCCGTTCGGAAAAGAGGCGCTCGAAGGCTGAAGCGGTCAGGATGGTGTAGCTGATACGCAGCTCGGAAAGCGTCTGCTCCCCGAGGCGCACCCGCACGACGGAAACTGCCGAACGCTTGTCGAGGCGCTCGAGCTCCCCATCGAAGCTGACCGTACCTTCGCGTGTACCCAGGTAAAACCCCCGACATTCTGCCTGCCGCGCCAAATAGTAACGGCGCGTATCGTCCCGCTGTGCAAGAGCCGCACAGCATAGCCCGACGATGGCACCATGCCGCCCGATGTCTCCGGCTGCCATCGGCATTTGCTCGCGTCCGCGGGGCAACTCGCTCGGCCCTGTAGCGCTCACACGGTTTCCACGGATCACGATGTCTCGTAGAGCGAAGTAGGGCGCACGTACCGAGAACCGCTCGAAAAATGGGGCGGAGTCGTTTCTTTGAAGTGTATTGTCCGTACGCCAGTAAGCATCGGGCTCGATCATGAAACCATCGTATGTAAATTTTCTCACATCTGACTAGAGCTTAAGTTCTAGTCCGAGTTACCGACTTGCCAAATGAAAGCCAGATGAGTATTTACTAAAAGACAAAGAATTAAATTGCGACTTGCGTTCCGATTTCGACGACCTGCGCGGCGGGGAGATTGTAAAAAGTCGAGGCACCGAGGGCGTTGCGCGCTAGAATCGCGAATAACCGTTCACGCCATCCGCTCATGCCAGGTCGCTCATCGGCAAGCACCGTTTCACGCCCGACAAAGTAGGTCACGTCCTCGAGGCGGATGTCGTGTCCATCAGGCCAGAGAGTGTGGAGCGCCCTTGGGACATTCGGCTGCTCCATGAATCCAAAGTTCAGCTCGACCTGATAGATGCCGTGTCCCAGATGGGTGAGACTCGCTCGTTGCGAGCGTTTCAGGCGCGGAACCTCGGCGGTCTTGACCGAAAGCAGAATGACGCGCTCGTGCATCACCTTATTCGTCTTGAGGTTTTGTGCCAGCGAATAAGGCGTCCGAAGCGAGGAGCGGTAGAGAAAGATCGCGGTACCCGGAACTCGGGGCGGCGGGTCGGCGGCGAAGCGCTCCATGAAGGTCGAGAGGGGCTCGACCTGCGCGTCAAGCCGTTCCGAGAGGAGGGCGCGCCCACGCTTCCAGGTTGTAAGCAGGATAAAAACAGCGACCGCAACGACCAGTGGGAACCAACCGCCCTGCGGGATTTTGAGGATATTGGCCGCGAGAAAGGCAGCATCGATAAGTAAAAAACTGAGGCATAGCGGCAGGACCAGATAGAGCGGCCAGCGCCAGCGGTCTCGAGCCAGAAAGTAAAAAAGTACCGTGGTAATAACCATGGTCATGGTGACCGCTACCCCATAGGCTGCAGCCAGATTCGACGAAGAGCGAAAAGTCAGCGCCAGCCCCAGACAGCCGATCATCAGCAGCCAGTTGATATCGGCAATATAGATCTGACCGTACTCCCGGCGGCTCGTGTGGCGAATATCGAGGCGCGGCACATACCCGAGCTGCACGGCCTGCGCGGTCAGTGAAAAGGCCCCCGAGATGAGCGCCTGCGAAGCGATGACCGTGGCTAGCGTCGCGAGCAGGACCATCGGGTAGAGCAAAATAGACGGCACCATCTCGTAAAAGGGGTTCTCCGAAGCCTCGGGGCGGCTGAGGATCAGCGCCCCCTGTCCGAGATAGTTGACGAGCAGCGCCGGGAAGACCAGCGCGAACCAGGCCAGCCGGATCGGCTTGCGCCCGAAGTGGCCCATATCGGCATAAAGCGCCTCGCCTCCAGTTACCACCAAAAACACCGAACCGAGGACCGAAAAAGCGCGCAGGCCGTTAGCGGAGGCAAATTGAACCGCATAAGCAGGGTTCAGCGCTGCCAGAATAGAGGGCTGCCGAACGATCTGGACCAAGCCCAGAAGCGTCAGTGTCACGAACCAGACGACCATGATCGGGCCAAAAACCCTACCTACACGCCCGGTACCCACGCGCTGGGCCAAAAAGAGCATCACAAGAATCAAACAAGTGATGGGCAAAACATAGGGTTCGAACAGAGGGGTTGCAACCTCCAAGCCCTCGACCGCCGAGAGGACCGAAATCGCTGGGGTGATGACGCCGTCTCCGTAGAGGAGTGCGGTGCCAAAGAGGCCCAGGCCAAGGAGCACCCAGCGCCCGCCACCCCGCTTGATATTGACCAGTGGCGACACCAGCGCGGTTAGGGCCAGAATACCGCCCTCGCCGTCGTTGTCGGCACGCATGATAAAAACCAGATACTTGACCGAAATGACGATGATGAGTGACCAGCAGATCAGCGAAAGAATCCCCAGAACGTTTGCCGGCGTGGGCAACAGCCCGTGCCCGGCGTGAAACGATTCGCGCAGCGCGTAGAGCGGGCTCGTCCCGATGTCGCCATAGACGATTCCCAGGGCCCCGAGTGCGAGCACGTAGAGGTAACGTCCCGCAGGCTCCTGTTTGGCGTGATCTTGGATTAGAAGGGGTGAATCGTCACCCGAGCCGAGAGGCATCCCTATTCACCGTACCGACACTATCATAGTTTAGGCGGCGGCGGGTTTTGTCAGGCCAGAGTCTGGCTCACCCTGTAGGAGCTAGCGGCGCGTTATCGTTGCGTCATGCCCGTCGACTTCGCCCGCTTTTTTCTCACGCTCGTGCTGCTGAGCCTGACGAGCAGCGTCTCTGCCCACGCGACCCTCGTGCTCGGATCTTTCAAGGTCACGCCCACGCAGCCTACGGCGGGCAGCGAGCTCACCCTCGAGCTCGACCTGACCGATCCCACCCAGGTTCCCATCGAGGACGCCTACGTTTTCGCCGAACTTAGGCCCGTCAGCGCCCCGAACGCCGAGCCCGTGCGCGGAGACTTCAGCGAAACGAATCCGGGCATTTACATAACGAAGGTCACGCTGCCCCGCGCCGGGGCCTATCAGGTCAAGCTGCGCGACCAGACCTACCGCCAGGAGGAAGCGAGCGCCGTGCTCGAGTCTCCCCTGCGCGTGGGCGGATACAACAGCGCGCAGACCTTCGTCTTTCCACCTACTGCGACCGGCCCGGCGAGCCTGCGCTCGTGGCTGCTCTGGCTTATCGGGTTACCGGTGGTCGCGGCGGTCCTCGTCACGGTGCTGGTGCTAACGCGAGGCAAGGATGAAGACGACAGCGCGGACGCGTCTAGGACGAATCAGCGGCGCAATGGGACCACGAAGAGCCGTTAGCCCGTGAGCCTCCTCGAGCAGACCTCTGGCACCCTCCTCAACATCCTGACCGTGCTTGTCGGCTCTGGCCTCGGTCTGCTGCTACGCGGGCGCCTGCCGGAGCGCGTGATCACCACCGTCATGCAGGCGATCGGCCTGACCACGCTTTTCATCGGCATCGACAACGCTTTTAGCCTGGGGCAGGTCGAACGCCCGCCCGGCGTGATCCTGGCGCTCATGGCGCTCGCCATTGGCGGGGCGCTCGGCGAGTGGTGGCGGCTCGAGGAAGGGCTCGAGGGACTCGGTGAACGACTCAAACGCCGCTTCCGGGGGCATGGACGCTTTACCGAAGGCTTCGTCGCGGCCAGCCTGCTCTTCTGCGTCGGCCCGCTGACGCTGATCGGCTCGATTCAAAATGGCCTCGCCGGGGACAATTCGTTCCTGGTTCTCAAAGCGACGCTCGACGGGTTCGCCGCGCTCGCGCTCTCGGCCACCTTCGGGTTCGGCGTGGTGTTTTCCGTCGTGATCATCGCGCTCTATCAGGGCGCGCTCTCGCTCTTTGCCGGACGTTTCGCAGACCTCATCCCCGACCCCGCCAACGTCCCCCGGGTGCTGCTCGTTAACGGCGTCGGCGGGCTGATGATCATCGGTTTGGGCATCAATCTGCTCGAGCTGAAACGCATCCGAGTCGCGAGCCTGCTGCCCGCGCTGCTCCTAGTCGTTGGGCTCTATTACCTCGGCTTGCAGTTCTACTGACGCCGTTAGCGTTTCTCTACAAACAGGCTAGGCGCGAAGCTGTCGGGGGATGAGCGAAACGGCGAAAACGACTACCAGAGCCATCGCTACGACCACCACAAGCGCGTGACCACCGACCCACTGCTCGACAGCCACCGCCAGAAACGTCCAGAGGAAAACGCCGCCGATGACCACATCGCGCCAGACGCGCTGCAAAACCAAGCCCAGAAGCCCTAGCAAGACCAGCACGACAACGGCCCAGAAGGTAACAGCTCCACCCCACCCCGAATTGAGGAGCGCGGTCGCAAGGGTCAACGTGCTTGCGAAGGTAAGCCAGCCCGCCAGCAGACTCACCGAAGCAAAGAGGTAGCGCACGATTCCTGTGTGCGTCTCGCCGCTGCCGAGCGCGTGACGCAGGAATAAGGCGGCAGTCAGCATGGCAAAGACGGCCAGCACCGTCAACCAGAGCGCGTTGTTCGACGCATCCGAGAGCCACATAGCGTTAAGGACCGCCGTCAGCGCTAACCAGGGGCGCAGGGCCACGGTGCGGGGATCGTCGAGCTGATCGGGCCGTAGCTGGTAAACAGCCAGCCCCAGTAGTCCCAGATAGATAGGGATCCACACCAAAAAGGCGTACGGGGCAGGCGTAATGAGGGGCTCGAGCACGAACCCTCGCACACCCCAGGGCCGAAACCCGGAAAGCGCCAGCGGCAGCGGCACGAGAATTCCCAGAAGCGTCGTGACAAACGTAAACAGTTGCTTGATACGGTTGCTCATAGCGTCAATATAGTGGATTACACCACGTTTAGACCGTAGTGAAAACGCCCATGCGTATCTGACAAGCGGCCTTCGAGAGAAAACCGAACTGCTATACTGCGGGCAGTTTCAGCAAGTAACAAAATCGTCAGATCGAGGTGGCACGTGAAGCGAACGGTTTGGCTCATCGTCGTGTTTCTCCTGAGCGCAGTGGCCTCGGCGCAGCTCGACCCCAGAGCGCA
>JBMDWS010000369.1:0-10434 GCA_048594695.1 Truepera sp.
GGCGTGCGCCGCAACCTGCAGGGCGAAGAGGACCCCGACTTTCCCATCCAGGAACGCTTCCTCTCGGCGCTTCGCCTCCTGCCCGAATACGGCTACGCCTTCGATATCTGCGTCAGGTATCCCCAACTTCCCGCCGTCACAGAGATGGTTCGCCGTTGTCCTGAAACCACCTTCATTCTCGATCACTTGGGCAAACCCGACGTACGGGCGGGCGACCTCGAGCCCTGGCGCACGAACCTTAGCGCGCTCGCCGCACTGCCTAACGTCGCCTGCAAGCTCTCCGGCCTTGTCACCGAGGCCGACCCCGAAACCTGGACCCCGGAGCGTCTCGAGCCCTACGTCCTGCATGCCCTCGAGTGCTTCGGCGAGCGGACGATGTTCGGCTCGGACTGGCCCGTGATGCTCGGCGCGAGTTCGTATGAACGCTGGCTGGACACCCTCGGAACCCTGACGACGGGCCTGAGCGAACCCGAGCGAACGACCCTCTACAGCGGCGCCGCACGCCGCTGGTACCGCCTCGATCCTGAGAAAGGCCGACATGCCTAGCGCGACAACCATCACCTCGGTGAGCGTCAAAGATATTCGCTTTCCAACTTCCCAAAATCTCGACGGGTCGGACGCCATGAACCCGGACCCCGACTACTCTGCCGCCTACGTCATTCTTCATACGGATCACCCGGACGGGCTCGAGGGCCACGGCCTCACCTTTACCATCGGGCGCGGCAACGAAGTCTGCGCCGCCGCCATTCATGCACTGGGGCCACTCGTCAGGGGTCGGACGCTGGCGTCATTTACCGACGACATGGGCGCGTTCTATCGGCATATGACCGGCGACAGTCAGCTCCGCTGGCTCGGACCGGAAAAAGGCGTGATGCATCTTGCAACGGCCGCCGTGGTCAACGCCGTCTGGGACCTCTACGCCAAGGTCGAAGGCAAACCGCTCTGGAAGCTCCTCGCCGACATGACCCCCGAAGAACTCGTGCAGTGTGTCGACTTTCGCTACCTGACCGACGTGTTGACGCCCGAAGAAGCGTTGACCCTTTTGCAGGAAAAGGCAGAGGGAAAGACCGAGCGCGAACGCTACTTGCTCGAGCACGGCTACCCGGCCTATACCACCTCGGCGGGCTGGCTCGGCTACGACGACGCCAAGGTGCGCCGTCTCTGTGAGGAAGGAATAGCCGAGGGCTGGACACACTTCAAGCTCAAAGTCGGCTTCGACCTGACAGACGACCTGCGGCGCGCCGCCATCATGCGCGAGACCATCGGGCCGGAACGCGTCATGATGATGGACGCCAATCAGTACTGGGACGTGAACACCGCTATCACGAATATGAAAGCGCTGGCGCAGTTCGATCCCTGGTGGATCGAGGAGCCGACCTCGCCCGACGACATCCTGGGGCACGCCAAGATCGCTCGGGCCGTCGCACCCATCAAAGTTGCAACGGGTGAGCACGTCCAAAATCGCGTGATGTTCAAGCAGTTTCTCGAGGCCGACGCCCTGCAAATCTGCCAGATCGACGCAGCGCGGGTCGGGGGTGTCAACGAAAACCTGGCCATCATCCTTATGGCGGCCAAGTTCGGGGTGCCCGTTTGCCCGCATGCGGGCGGCGTCGGGCTCTGCGAGTATGTGCAGCACCTCTCCATGTTCGATTTCATCGCCGTAAGTGGTGTGGTGGAAGGGCGGGTCATCGAATACGTCGATCACCTTCATGAACACTTTCTCGATCCGGTCGTGATCCGGGAGGGCCGTTACATGCCGCCCTCGGCACCTGGCTACAGCATAGCCATGAAACCGACGACGCTCGGAGCCTATAGCTTCCCGGGGGGCCACGTCTGGCAGGATAAAGGCGAGCGCGTCCTGAGCTGAACCCTCGAGCAGTCAAAAAGCCCCGAGCCTGGACTCGGGGCTTCCTTTTGCAAAAACCTCAAACCTATTTCGGCGTGAGCTTCAGCGTCACGATCTCAAAGGGTTTGATACCGAATGAGACGGCACTTTCCTGAACGGTCAGGGTCTCCCTGGGCTCCTCGAGCAGGTTGGTGCGCTCGACGCGTGCGAGTTCGAAGCCCGCCTTCAGGGTAACCACCCGGCGACGCCGCTGGCTCTGGTAGAGACGGACCACGAGGGCAGAGCCGTCTTCCGAGCGCTTGACCGTCTCGATGACCACGTCCGGGCCGTCCACGGCGACGAGGCTCATACTCTCGTCCCCGTTTCCGTTCCCTGTTTGGGCAAGAAGTGGATCGTTAAGCGCGTAGGCGGCGGCCACCGTCGTCTCCCCTACCGGCCCGGCGTGCGGGAGGAGGCTATAGGTGAACGTGTGCCGCCCCTGGTCGGCCTGTGGGTCAGGCATGGTCGGGGCACGAAGCAAGCTCAGGCGGATGACGTTGTCCTGCACATCGTTGCCGTATTTGCAGTCGTTGAGTACGCTCACGCCGTAGTCGTCTTCGGACAGGTCCACCCACTTTTGCGCACAGGTCTCGAAACGTGCCCAGTCCCAGCTCGTGTTGCGGTGAACCGGGCGCTGCACGTGTCCCCACTGGATTTCGTGCGTGGCGACCGGCGCGAAAACTGCGACCGGAAAGGCCGTCTTGAGGAGCACATGGCGCTCCTGCCAGTCGATGTCGTTGCTGATGTCGAGGCGCGGGCTGTTATAGGCAAGCGAAAAGCGCTGTGTGTACGGGCTGCTTAAAATCTGCCGCTTGACCTCGAGCGTGACCCGAAGGGGTCCCGTTTCAAGCACCCGAACCGAGGTTGCGGGCTGGGCATAGTAGACCTTGTCGTCGTAGAAGATGTCCACGTCCCAGGCGTCCCACTCGAGCGGGCGGTCCTCGAAAGCCATGAACTCGTTGGCCTTGGCCCCTTCGGGCAGAACCTCGCGCTGCGCGACCTTATCGAACACCCGGACGATGTCCCCGTCGGCGTTCAGTTCAACGCGCAGGGAGGCGTTCTCGAGGTGCGTTTCACTGACGCTCAGCTCCGCTTCGATGACCGCCTCACCCCGACCGAGCGGCGTGGCGCTGTAAGGCTCGAGGGTTCCCGGGGCGATGAGCGTGCCACCCTCGACCGCCTGCGTCGGGACCGAGAGCCCCGAGACCTCACCCGCGAGCAGCACCAGATCGTCGCGCACGAACGAGGTCGGGTTGACGACGACGACCTCGCCGCCGACCTTGCCCGCAATCACCTCGAGCGCCGCGTCCCTCGCACCTTCACCGAGGAGCCTCACCTGCTCGTACTGCTCGAGGGACTCGGTGTACACGTCGGTAATCGACGACCCCGGAATGATGTCGTGAAACTGGTTCAGACAGACGAGTTCCCAGCCCTGCCTCAGATCGGCCTCGGGGTAGGTGTAGGACGGCTCGAGCGCGCTCGCCAGCGACGCGACGAACTCGGCGTCGTGCAGCAAAAACTCGCTCTTGCGGTTGGCCCGCTTGTTGCGGCTCTGTGTGGTGTAGGTGCCCCGGTGAAGCTCCAGATAGAGTTCGCCGTTCCAGGTTGGCAGGTTGGTCGCGGTCTTCTCGAGCATCTCGAAAAAGTCCTTGGCCGTGCTGAAATGCATCTGCGGCAAGCCTGGAAAGTCGCCCATCAGCTCGACGTTTTCCAACATCTCGCGGGTCGGGCCGCCCCCGCCGTCGCCAAAGCCGTAGGACATCAGCAGGTCTTTCTGAGCGTCTTTTTGCTGAAAGTTCATCCAGGTTCCCAGGTTCTGTGCCGGGGTCGCCGCCGCGTTGTAGGTGCTGGCATGCTGTGAACCGATGCCTTCGGGCGTGGTCGAAAAGTGCGTCAGCACCTTGGTGCCGTCCAGGCCCTGCCAGTAAAACGAATCGAAGGGTAAGCGGTTGTACTGGTTCCAGCCGATCTTGATGGTGAAAAAGTACTCGAGCCCCGCCTCTTTGATGAGCTGAGGCAGGTTCCAGGCGTAACCGAACACGTCGGGCAACCACAAGATGGGCGAGTCCACCCGGCTCTCGCCCTGAGCAAAATGCTCTTTGAAATAGTTGCGCCCGAGGATGAACTGCCGCGCCAGCGATTCGGAGCCGGAGAGGTTACAGTCAGCCTCGATCCACATGCCGCCGACTGTTTCCCAGCGTCCCTCTGCAATCCGCGCCTTGATCGCCTCGAACAGCTCTGGGTAATCGTTCTGGACATACTTGTAGAGCTGCGGCTGGCTCTGCGAGAAGGTGTACTCCGGAAACTCCTCCATGAGCCTGAGCACGTTGTGAAAGGTGCGCCCGGCCTTACGGCGCGTTTGCCCCAAGGTCCAGAGCCACGCCACGTCGATGTGGGCGTGCCCGGCGGCGGCAACCCGCACGTCGAGGGCTGGGCCCGCCTCCCGGACGCCTTTTCGTAGCGCGTCGAGAGCCTCCGGAACACTCGTGTAGAAGGCTTCCCCGTCGCCCGGCAGTTCGGTTTCCACAAAGAAGCCGCCCTCGAGCCCCACCGTTTCAAGGCGGATAAAGGCGTCGTCGAGGGCACTGTAGAGTCGCGTCTTGGCCGGGTCGTGCTCATCGAGGCTCTGCGCCGCCTCGAGGGCGACGCGGGCAAGTGCCACGAACTCACGCGTGGGCACGTCGACCTGCACCACACTGCACGGCTTGAGCACGAGACCACCCTCGTTGCCCCAGACGCCTGTGTATCCGTGCAGGGCCAGCTCGTGCCGCCCACTCACCCCCTCAGGCAGACGCACCTCCTGGTGATGACGGTCGGCGGCGGCGTAGGCTTCGCCGTCCAGATAAAGAAGGACTTCGGGGTGACTGAAGTCGCCGTTCTCACCCAGAGGCAGGTAAAGGGCAGTCGGCTTCGCAGTGTCCCAATCCTCCGGTACGGTAAAAGCGCTCCGCAGCATGAAGTTGTTGCGCGGCGTCCCCCAGCGCGCCCCGACCTCCAATGTTTGCCAGTCGCTCGTGTCGCCCGTGAGGTCAGCCGCTTCGGGCGCGTCCGGCTTTTCGTAGTGCGGCGCAGCGAGGTCCTTGTAGCGCAAAGGCTCGAGGGGAGCCTTGCGGCGGTAGACCAGTGGCGTGATGAGGCTCAGACGGCGACTGATCTTTTCAGGTGTATGACGGACGGTATGGCGCATAGAGATCCCTTGTTCGGCAAAATTGAGACTGCTCGACAAGAGGGCAGCATACCCAAAAATCGTTACGAGCGCGAACTTGTAAGGTGAACCTAACGGGCGTTTTGCCTCACGCATCTCCGCAATGTCACTGCTCGGAATTATGCCTCCGCCCATCAAACATGACTCCCCGTCCGGCAGTCAGCATCGACACGACCCGGCAAAACACTATTGAACTCGCTATTGGATTGTTTTTTGGATTATAATGCCCCCTGACCATAGCGTCCGGTAAGACTTGAGCCCGCACTGTGAGAGGAGGCTCTATGGCACAAGACGACGGGACTGCCGAGCAGGGAGCGCGGTGGGCACCGGTCAGCGAAGTACTCTGGCAGGCGATGGAGAGCCCGAACACAGCGCAAGGTTCGCTTGTCGAAAACGTCTATAAGGCGCTTTGGCAGCAGATTGTCGAAGGTGAGCGGCAGCAGGGTGAGCGCTTTATCGAACTCGAGCTCGCCCGCGAACTGGGCGTCAGCCGTACCCCCGTCCGGCAAGCCCTGTTTCAGTTGCAGCAGGCAGGCTTCGTGCAAGTCAGCGACAACCGGGGGTTTCACGTCGTGGTCTTCGGGGCAGAGGACATCCGCGAACGCTACGAACTGCGGGCCATCCTCGAGGGGGCCGCCATCCGGCTCGCCACCGCGCATATCCCCGGAGACGCGCTCGAGCAGGCGCTGGCACTGACGAGGGAGCTAATGACCATGCCCGAACCCGAACGGAGCCCGGCGTTTTTGCACTCGGACGTGGACTTTCACCATCAGCTGATCGCCGGGCACTGCAATAACCGCCGTCTGCGCGAAGCGATTGCCAATCTACGCGCCCAGATGAGCCTATTCATCGTCGACGGCACCCGCGTGCCGGGCGGCATCGACAGGGCGCTGGCGGAGCACACCGTCATCCTTGAGCGGCTCATGGAGCGCGACGCCGCGGGCGCGGAATCTGCTATGACCGAGCATATCGAACGGGTCAAAACGATGGCGCTAGAAGCGTTCGCCACGTCTCGCCCACCCCGGCTGCGCCGCTTTCAGCCCCTTACCCGGTCCTGAAAGGAAGGTTTTTGTGCCCGACCCCTCACGACCTGTAGTCCTGGGAACAACAGGTCTCTCACTCTCACAACTCAGTTTTGGTACAGCGACGCAGGGCGGTCTTTTCCAGGCTGTCACCCCGGAAGACGCCACCGAAGTTTTCGAACAGGCCTGGAAAGCCGGGCTGCGCTACTTCGACACCGCCCCGTGGTACGGCTACGGGCAGTCCGAAACCCGCATCGGCAGTTTTCTCCAGGATAAGGACGGCTACGTCCTCTCGACCAAGGTCGGTCGGCTACTGCGCGACGTGCCGCCCCACCCGAGTCAGCTCGAGCCCGACGGCACCCGCTCGTTCGACACACCCTCGCCCCTCAACGTCGTCTACGACTACTCCTACGACGGCTTCATGCGTGCGTTCGAGGAGAGTCTGACGCGCCTGGGCCTCGACCGTATCGACATCCTATACATCCATGACCCCGACGTTCCCGGTGTGAGCGTAAACGAGGTCATGGCCGGGGGCGGACGAGCGCTCGTAGAACTGCGCGATCAAGGCGTAGTCCGGGCCATCGGGGCAGGCATGAACCAGTGGGAGATGCCGCTCGAGTTCGCCCAGACCGGCGTCTTCGACGTATTTTTGCTCGCCGGGCGTTACACCCTCCTCGAGCAAGACGCGTTGCCCTTTATGGATTACTGCGCCGGGAACGGGATCAGCGTGGTCCCCTGCAGCGTTTACAACAGCGGCCTGCTAACCCGGCCCCACCCTGGCGCACACTACAACTATGCCCCGGTACCCGAGGCGATCCTGGGGCGGGCACTGCGGCTCGAGGCTATTTGTGCGCGCTATGACGTGCCGCTCCGCGCCGCCGCCTTGCAGTTTCCGCTCGCGCACCCGGCCTCGGTGTCGGTCATGACCGCCGCCCGCACGGTCGCGCAGCTCTCGGACACGCTCGCGATGTTCCACCTAACGATTCCCCCAGAGCTCTGGCGCGACCTGAGAGCCGAAGGGCTCCTCGCTGGACCCCATCCAACCCCGGAAGAGGTGAGCAAAAATGGCTAACAGGCTCGCAGGCAAAACTGCCCTGCTGACCGCCGCCGGACAGGGCATCGGCCGCGCGACCGCCGAAGCGTTTATCCGCGAAGGCGCCGAGGTCATTGCCACCGACCTGAATACCAACCTGCTTGAAGGGCTCGACTGCCAGACCCAAGCCCTCGACGTGACCGATAAAGGGAGCGTTACCACGCTGATCGGCGACCTTCCCAAACTCGACGTCCTTTTTAACTGCGCAGGCTTCGTCCATCACGGAACGATTCTCGAGTGCTCCGACACCGACTGGGAGTTTTCGTTCAACCTTAACGCCCGCTCGATGTTCTGGACCATGCAGGCGGCGCTACCGAAGATGCTGACCGGCGGCGGCGGCTCGATCGTCAACATGTCGAGCGTGGCATCATCCGTCAAGGGTGCACCCAACCGCTTCGTCTATGGAGCGTCTAAGGCTGCCATCATCGGCATGACCAAGGCGGTCGCCGCGGACTTTATCACGCAGGGCGTGCGCTGTAACGCGATATGCCCCGGTACCGTCCATTCGCCCTCGTGGGAAGCGCGCGTTTCGGCAGCGGCAGACCCCGAGGGGGCGCGGCGCGACTTCATCGCCCGGCAACCGATGGGGCGCATCGGCACCCCTGAAGAGATCGCCGCGCTCGCTGTCTATCTGGCGTCGGACGAATCGGCCTTTACTACCGGGACGATAAACATTATCGACGGGGGCTGGTCCAACTAGGGCCACCCCTGCCCACCCTTCGTTAGGAGAACACAATGAAACTATGCCGCTACGGTGAACCCGGCCAGGAAAAACCCGGTCTCGTCGACGCCTTGGGCGCACTCCGCGGTCTCTCGAGCGTCATCCCCGACGTCACGCCGGACACGCTCACGCCCGAAAGCCTCGAGCGCCTCCGTGACCTCGACGCCACCACACTCCCGGTCGTTACCGGTTCACCGCGCTTTGGTCCCTGCGTTAGTGGGGTCGGCAAATTCATCTGCATCGGTCTCAACTACCGCGACCATGCCGACGAGACGGGCGCGCCCTACCCGGCGGAGCCCATCATCTTCATGAAGGCCACGAGCGCCATCGTCGGCCCGAACGACGACGTGCTGATCCCCCGGAACTCGGTCAAGAGCGACTGGGAGGTCGAACTCGGCGTGGTGATCGGCAAGCACGCGAAGTATGTAAGTGAGGCCGAGGCGCTCGAGTACGTCGCGGGCTACTGCGTGGTCAACGACCTCTCGGAGCGCGAATTTCAGCTCGAGCGCGGCGGGCAGTGGGACAAAGGGAAAGGCTGTGACACTTTTGGCCCCATCGGCCCCTACCTGGTCAGCCGCGACGAAGTCGAGGACGTGCAAAATCTGCGGCTCTGGCTCGAGGTCGACGGGCAGAGTTATCAGGACGGCAACACGAAAAACATGATCTTCGGCGTCGCGCAGATCGTATCGTACCTGTCGCAGTTCATGAGCCTGCAGCCCGGTGACGTTATTTCTACGGGAACGCCCGCCGGGGTCGGCATGGGGCAGCGCCCAGACCCGATTTACCTGCGGCCCGGACAGACCATGCGCCTCGGGATCGACGGCCTAGGCGAGCAGACGCAGCGCACCCTAACGGACGACTGAAGCGGCGCATTAACCCAGAATCAAAAGGAGCGGCGGGGTTTAAGTGCCCCGCCGCTCCTCTATATTTGGAACTTTACTCGAGGTTGGCGTGAATTGCGCGCATACCCTCTTCGGTAAGACCCTTGGCATGGATAATCTTGGCGATGGTGCCCTCCAAGTAGATCAGCGTCGACAATTCGAAGGTCGTCCCCATCGGCATTTCTGGGATCTTTCCGAACGAGTCGTCGTTCCCGATCTGCACCACGAGGTCGGCCTGGTCGGCCATCGCCGATTCACGCTTCATCGAGATAACCGCGACCTTGGCGCCCTGCTTTTTCGCCGTGGCGATAAAGGGTAGCAGCGAGGCAGTGCCCCCGGAGCCCGAAATGACGATCAGCAGGTCGCCCTGCTGGATGCTTGGGGTTACGACTTCACCGACCATGCTGACCTGATAGCCACTGTGGACAAGGCGCATGGCAAAGAAGCGCGACACCAGTGCCGAACGTCCGGCACCGGCGAGGAAGATGCGGCCCGCGCCGCTGATCAGTTCCAACAGCTTGTCATCGTTGCCCGCGGCGGTTTCGTCGATGACGCTCGAGATTTTGTCCAGAATTAAATGCTGATACTCGGCCATACTCACCTCACTGGAGTTCGCAGCGCGACGCGCAAAAAAATCCACCATCTCGGCACGCTGCTCCGAAATGGTGGATGCTGACTTACGTGAGCGGGTTAGCGGATCGCTTAGCCGCGCGCGAGGTTGGTGATTTCGGTCGCAGCAGCAGCGGGATCGTCCGCACCGTAGATGGCGGCGCCGGCTACGACAATGTCGGCCCCAGCGTCGACGACCTGACGAACGGTACCGGGCTTGATGCCGCCGGCAACCGAGATCTTGACCGGCAGGTTCAGCGCGGCGATAGCGCCGAGGTCTTCGAAGGGGCTCTGACCGGCGGCCTGAGCGTCGAGACCCGTGTGTACGCCGATGATGTGGGCACCCGCGTCAGCGGCTTCCTTGGCGAGGCTGGCCTTGTCTTCGACGTTGATCAGGTCGACCTGAGCTTCTTTGCCGTACTTGTTGGCTGCTTCGATAACGCCCTTGATGGTGGCGATACCCGAAACCCCGAGGACGGTCGCGATGTCGCCACCAGCCTTGAAGAAGGGCTCGGCTTCGTAGAGACCCGCGTCCATCGTCTTGAGGTCGACGAGGATCAGGTTATTGGGGAATTTTTCCTTGAGCGCTTCAACCATCTTGATGCCGTTATGCTTGATGCAGGGCGTGCCGATCTCGAGGATATCGACGTGCGGCGCGACTTTTTCGGCCAGGGCTAGCGTAGCGTCAAAATCTAGGGAATCAAGTGCCATCTGAACTAATGCCATGATGCTCTCCTATCGTGGACCAAGGTTGGACTTTTTTATCTCAAAGCCGGAATTCAATACTAACGGCGCTCACGGGGCGATGTCAACGCTCGAGCAATAGCAAAACGCCCCAGAAGGCTTTAGCGCCAGCTTATGTGTTTGCGTGAATCATACGCGGTTCCCATATTTTTCATGAGATCTTTTCCAGTCGCGATGCTATCGGCAGGCTAGGCACTTTGCCCTCTTTGCGCGTCTTCGGGCCTCCCATCCTATTGCTTCAGGTGAGCCGATCGGCGATCTCGCGCAGCGCCCG
>JBMDWS010000037.1:0-6153 GCA_048594695.1 Truepera sp.
GCCCCTCGCCCTTACGCTGACGCCGTCCAACTGGGCCGGGATAACCGTTCCGGCGTGGCTCGGCCTCGGCTACGTCTCGCTCTTCAGCATGCTGCTCGGCTTCGTGTTCTGGTACCGAGGGCTGGCTCTGGGCGGCATCGCGGCGGTCGGTCAATTGCAATTGCTTCAGCCCTTTTTCGGTCTGGCGCTTGCGGCAACGCTGCTACACGAGCCCGTTACACCGCTGATGCTCGTCGTAACGGTCTTAGTAATCCTGTGCGTGGCGGGCTCGAGGCGCTTTTCTCCCGCGGCACCGGGCAAACGCGGGGAGCCGCAGAGCCCTGCTCTAACCCAGTAACCCTCACAGTTCAGGACTAGACTGGGCTCGAGGAGAAACCCATGATTTCTGTCGCCAACAGGATTTTCGTCAATCCGGACTACGCCGACGCCTTCGAGGAACGCTTTCGCAACCGCGCCCGCATGGTCGATGAAATGCCGGGCTTTTTATTCAATCAGGTGCTGCGTCCGGCCCTGGCGGGTCAGCCCTATATCGTTTTGACGTACTGGGAAAGCTACGAGGCGTTCGAGGCGTGGACCACCTCGGAGGCTTTTCGCGAAGGGCACGCCCGCAGCAGCACGCTCCCGAAAGAGGCCTTTAGCGGCGGCAACGTGCTCGAGATTCACCAGGTCATCCAGGACTCCCGCGACCCGGACCTTGAAGTCGACGCACCCCTGAGCCTGAAAAGTCCTCACTAAGCCCAAGGGTGCGTCAGGGGTGTCTTTGGGAGTTTACTCAGGAACCCGCGCCGTCCAGCTCGAGCGTCGCCGGGTCGAAGTAGCGGTTGAGCGCCCCGCAAAAGCCGGGCGTCCGGTACTCGCCGGGCGCCTGGGTGAAGTGCTGCGCCCCGGTCAAGTAGCCCATGTCGCCCCGCTCGAGGGCTGCGAGCCGCTCAAGGGAGACCTGAGCCTCACGCAGTGCACCGTTTTCGACGACGGTGCGCCAGCCCTCGCGCAGCTTGGCGGTGCGTGCACTCGCGAGCGCGTAAAACGCCTCCAGCGCCTGCCGCCCGGCCTCGGGCGAAGTCGCGAAGGCCGCCTTGAGCTGCAAAAACCCTTCGACGCCCGCGTCGCGGCGGCGGTAAGCGTCCTCGAACGAGTCGACTTTCATGGCGCGGGCATAGGTTTCGTCGTTCCCTAGAGTCTCCGCGTCGAAACTGACGACGTTGTCGCCGCGTTCGGGCAGGCCGCTATTTTGCATAATGATGAGCAGCTCGAGTGTGCCCTCGGGGTTGATCAGGCGGTGCAGGGTGCCGGGACTAAAGGTCAGGGCGGTGTGGGGCGAAAGCTCGACCGTCCGAAAGCCCTGCGCGTCGATAAGCTCGACCGAGCCGTGCCCGGCGAGCACGAAGTACATCTCGGTACAGAGGAAGTGAACGTGCGGGGTGCCGCCGCGCTGACCGTCGGGTCCGGCTGTGTCATAGACGCGCAGGCGTGTGACCAGGGTCGCACCGGGCATCCGCAGGGGCGCTGTGACGCCGTGCGCCCCCGCTGTCTCGCTTAGCGCGGGCATCACTTGGTCACCTTGCGAAACGCCTCGGGAACCCAGCTCACGTAGCGCGGGTGCCCCTCGGTAATCGGCAGCTCGACGACCGTTCCGCGCTCGGCGGCTTCGTAGACCGCGCTGACCAGCTCGAGCGAGGCGCGCGCGTCGGAGAGCGCCACCGGCAGGTCTCCGCCTCCGGTTACGGCGTCATGGTAGCGGCTGAACTGCCCGGCGTAGCCTTCGGGCTGCGGTGTAAAGGCCTCCAGCGCCGCCGTAATCCGCTCACCGGCCTCGGGCGTGTCCGGGGTAAAAGTCCAGGGATCGCTCGAGTTGGTGTAGGGTGCGAGGTTACTCTCGGCCACGAGGTGCTCGAAGCTAAAACGGTGCCGGGTAATCTCGGCAGCAGAACCGAGCGTCACGCTCATAGAGGCCAGTGAGCCGTCGGCAAGCTCGAGCGACAGGCTCGCACAGTCCTCGACCTCGATAGCGTTGACCCGCGTAGCAGTAAAGGCTGCTACCCGCCGCACCGGCCCCAGGATGTAAGAAAGCATGTCGTGAGCGTGAATGGCGTGGCTGATCAGCGCCCCCCCGAGTTCGGTCTGCCATTTGCCGCGCCAGGGCACGGCGTAGTATTCAGCCCGTCGCCGCCACGAGGTCTCGACTGTCGTGGTGAAGGCCTTGCCTGTAAGGCCCTCCTCGACGAGATACTTGAGTTTTTGCAGGCCGTGACCGAAGCGGTACTGAAAGATCGGCATGACGCGCTGCCCTGTTTGGACCTCGAGCGCGGCGAGCGCGTCGACGTCGGCGAGCGAGCCGACCAGCGGCTTCTCGCAGATCACATCGCGGCCGCTCTCCAGAACGAGCCGCGCCTGCGAGTAGTGCAGGTGCGGCGGGGTGCAGAGGTCCACCACCTGAGCGTCACTCTCGCGCAGCAGCGTAGCGAGGTCGGTGTAGGCTTTCGCGCCGATCATGGCGGCAGCCTCGGAGAGCTTCCGCTGATCGAGGTCGCAAAGCGCCACCACCTCGAACTTGTCCGGGAGCGCTTCGTAGCCCCGCAGATGGCTCTGCCCGATCCCTAGTCCAACAATGGCGACCTTAATCATGGTCTCCCTCCCGAGCTTCGTACTGTGCGTCGGCCAGTGCTTGAGCCTGCAGGGCCAGCTCCGACGTCGTAAAGATATGCTCCTGCGTGACCGCCGTTTCGCCCCTCGAGCGCAGGTCGTCGAGCAGCAGGGTGGCAAACGGCAACGGCTCGTGTTGGCAGTCGAGATAGTGACGTCCGGTTTTATCCACGAGAAACAGGTGATCGCCGCCCGGACGCCCGCCGATGTCGATGACCTTGCGGATTTCGATATATCCTTCGGTCCCGGTGAGAAACAGCCTTCCGTCGCCCCAGGTCCCGAGCCCGTCGGGGGTCAACCAGTCCACCCGGACAAACCCGGCAGCCCGGTCGCTGCGCAGGCTCACATCGCCCACGTCGCGAAAGGCCGGGTAGTCGGGCTGGCTGCGGTTGGCAACCGTCGCCCCGACGACCTCCGCCGTTTCGGAGCGGGTAAAGTGCAGAAACTGGTCGATCTGGTGCGAAGCGATGTCGACCAGAAGACCGCCCGCCCGTTCAGGCTGATAAAACCAGTCCGGACGCCCGCTGCCCACCCGGTGCGGCCCCAACCCCACGGTATGGACCACATCGCCGATGGCACCCTCGGCAACGAGCGCGCTCGCCCGGGTCGTGGCCCGGTTTTCGAAACGCTCACCGAAGTAGATGATGTAGCGACGACCCGTCTCGCGGACGCGCTGCCGGACAGCCTCGAGCTGCGCCAGCGTGGTCAAGCCCGGCTTGTCGCTGACGAAATCTTTGCCGTGCTCGAGGGCTGCCAACCCCAGCCCGGCGCGCTCACTCGGTATAGCGGCGCTCGCCACGAAGTCGATGCGGGGATGCTCGAGGATCTCTTCATAGCGTTCAACCCGCTCGGCCTGCGGAAACATCTTACAAAACGTGGCGGCAAGGTCGTCCTCGGGAGCGTAGACGTGCGTCAGAGTTGCGCCTGCGGCAAGAAACGCCTGCGTCATCCCGTAGATGTGGCCGTGATTGAGCCCGGCAGCGGCGAAACGGAGGGGCTCAGCCATCGTCGGCCTCGGGGCGGGCAGGGCAGGGACACATCAGCTTTGGCATCTTTTCTCACCTTCTCCTTGGATCGCGTGCGTTTGCGTGGATTGCTTTCGGCTCTTTGCTTCTAGGCTTCGGTCAGTCTCACGTCATCGGTTCTCTGGTCGTCGCTGTCGTCTGCGATGCGTGCACCCGCCTCCGGTGGACTGGCCTCGAGGGCGGTCACATGCTCCAGGTACGCTTCGACAGCCTCGCGGTTATGCTCCCGCACGGTGCGCTCGAGCGCCCCAACGTCACGTGCCCGAAAAGCCGCCAGGAGCTTTTCATGCTCGGCTTGGGCGCTCGGGATACGGCGGATAAAGACCTCACGCACGAAGTGACGGCGAATCCTGTTCCAGTGATCGAAGGTCGTACGCAGAAGCCGCGCTGCCAGGCGGTGACCCGAACGCTGCGCGATAAACAGGTGCAGATCGCGGTTGCGCAGCGCCCAGGCCTCCGGGTCATAGGCGCACTCGGCCATTTCGGCGACCTGCCGCTCGAGCCACGCCAGATCGTCCGGGCCCATTTTCAGGCACGCCGCCCGGCCACAGATCAGCTCGAGCGAGGCGAGCAGCTCGAAGACCTCCTCGATTTCGTTGACGCGCAGCTCGCCGACTCGCGCCCCCACATGCGGCTCGATGGTAACGAACCCTTCGGCCTCGAGCCGGGACAGTGCTTCGCGTACAGGGATCGGACTAACCCCCAGGCGCGCCGCAATCACATCGTTTTTGATACGCGCCCCTGGGTGCAGTTCACCGCTACCGATCAGTGCGTGCAAGTAGTTGTAGACCTGGTCGTTTTTGCGCTTCAAGCTGGTGCCTCCAGCCGCACGTAGCGGCCGTTTCTGGATTGCCGTCCCGTCATTCTAGGGTGCGTCGCCAGAACATCATATATTATTTTGACCCACCCTGTGCAGCCCCGGGTTGACAATCACCCTGTTTACATCTCGGGACTCCTCGCAGAGCGAGTCCGGCCACGATCGTGAATAGTCTAGATCTCGGCGCTTCGAAAGAGGCAAAAACCGCTCAGCACAGTGAAAGAACTGCTTCTACACACTGCACCGCCAAGGGTCGCAACGCCTTTGTTTGAGACTCGCTTGGCCCGCATGGGCAGTTTTTAGCGACCGATCGGCGCCGAGGCTTAGAAGAATCACGCGCCGCAGCGTATAGTTCGGAAACACAACATAGCTAAGTCTAGACACAATCCTATATGATGTGCTAAAAAGAGTGATCTAAAAAACGGTTGGGGGACCATGAGCATAGAGATGGGTAAGGTCAGAGCGCAGTCGTCCCAGCAAGGGGTGATCAGGCGGAGGTGGCGCGGCTTGGTGCGCAACGTGCGCCAGCATCCACTGCTTTATCTCATGGCGCTGCCGGGGGTGCTGTACTTTGTAATCTTTCACTACTGGCCCATGTACAACGCACAGATCGCCTTCAAAGACTTCCGCATCCTCGACGGCATCAGCGGTAGCCCGTGGGTCGGCCTCGAGCACTTCCTGTCGGTCTTCAAAAGCACCTATTTTGTCAACGTCGTGGTCAACACGCTGCTGATCAGCTTTTACAAGCTCCTCTTCGGAGTTCCGGCAGCGGTTATCATGGCCCTTCTTCTCAACGAGGTGCGCGTCGGCTGGTTCAAGCGCTTCGCGCAGACCATCACGTACCTCCCCCACTTCCTGTCTTGGGTGGTGGTCTTCGGCATAATGCTTACGATCTTGTCGCCCTCGAGCGGGCTTCTCAATAAGGGCATCGAAGCCCTCGGCGGCACGCCCATCAACTTTTTAGGTAGCACCACCTATTTCCGCTCGGTTCTGGTCTTTTCGGATATCTGGAAGGACATCGGCTGGGGCGCGATCATCTATCTGGCGGCGCTCGCAGGTGTCTCTCCGAGCCTCTACGAAGCGGCAGCGGTCGACGGGGCAACCCGCTTTCACCGCATCTGGCATATCAGCCTGCCAAGCATCCTGCCTGTGATCGTGCTGGTCACCCTGCTCAGTATCGGCAACATCATGAGCGCCGGGTTCGGTCAGGTGTTCGTCTTTTACAATCCCTCGGTCTACGTCGTCGGCGACATCATCGACACCTGGGTCTACCGCCAGGGGATTCAGGGTTTTCAGTTTTCAGTGGCGACCGCGGTCGGTCTTTTCAAGGGCGTCGTCGGGCTGGTGCTGATTCTCGTCACCAACTGGGCCGCCAAGCGCTTTACCGGAACGGGGATATGGTGAGGTTTTTATGAGAAGCGTCGGCTGGGGAGAAAAGGTATTCGATTTCGGGGTTATCGCCACTCTGGTGCTCATCTGCATTATCGTCGTCTTGCCCCTCTGGTACGTCCTGATGATCTCGCTCACGCCTTTCGACGTGTGGACGCGTACCGGGGGTAGCCTGTTCATCCCGCCAACCGACTTTAGTCTGGACGCCTACCAGCAGCTTCTGAGTTCGTGGCGCTTGCCCAGAGCACTCATGGTCAGCATCTCGATTACCGTCATCGG
>JBMDWS010000370.1:0-1538 GCA_048594695.1 Truepera sp.
CGGATAGACCGAGCCGTAGGCGTGCCCCCCGGCCCTTTCATAAACGGGGCACACGTTCAGACAGGCGCTACAGCGGATGCAGTGAAGGGCCTGTCGCCCCACCTCATCGGCCAGGACCTGCGTGCGCCCGTTGTCGAGCAGGACGAGGTGAAACGCCTGCGGCCCGTCACCCGGCGTCACCCCGGTCCAGAAGCTCGTGTAGGGGTTCATCCGCTCGCCCGTCGAGGAGCGCGGCAGAAGCTGCAAAAAGACCTCTAGGTCCTGCCAGGTGGGCAAGAGTTTTTCGATTCCCATGACCGTGATGAGGACTTTTGGTAGCGTCAGGCACATGCGCCCGTTGCCCTCCGATTCGACGACCGCGACCGTACCCGTTTCGGCGATGGCGAAGTTCGCGCCACTGATCCCGACAGGTACATCCAGAAATTTCTGGCGCAGGAAGGCCCGCGCAGCCCCGGCGAGGGCTGCCGGTTCGTCGGAGAGTTCGGTGAGACCGAGCTTGTCTATAAAGAGTTCGCGGATTTCGGCGCGGTTTTTGTGGATCGCGGGAACCAGGATGTGTGACGACGACTCGCCTGCGAGTTGAATGATGAGTTCGGCGAGATCGGTCTCGATGGCGCTGATCCCCGCTTCGGCAAGCGAGGCGTTGAGGCCAAGTTCGTCGGTGGTAAGCGATTTCACCTTGATGACTTCGCTCGCTCCCTGCGCTCGGACGAGGTCGGTCACGAGACGGTTGGCCTCGGCGGCGTCCCGCGCCCAGTGGACCACGCCGCCCGCGCGGGTAACGGCAGCCTCGAGCCTCTCCAGGTGCTCATCCAGATTCGCCATGACTCGGGCTTTGATGGCCTCACCGGCGGCCCGCAACGCCTCCCAGTCTGGCAGTTCTTCTACAACTGCGGCACGTTTGCCCCGGATCGTACTCGTCGCTTTGCCCAGGTTACGGCGCAGCTGCGTGTCAGCGAGCGAGCGCTTGGCAGCCTGCTCGAAACGCATCGGCAGTTCGACCGATCCGCTAGCCACGGGCCGCCCCCTCGGTCGAGGCCAGCACCTCGGCAAGGTGGACCGTGCGGACCCCGGTGCGCTGGCGGTGCAGCGCTCCGCCGATATGCATCAGGCAGGAATTGTCAGCAGCGACGCAGATCTCGGCTTTGCTGTTCAGCACGCAGCGCACCTTGTCCGAGAGCATCGCCATGCTGGTGTCGGCGTTTTTGACCGCGAAGGTGCCTCCGAAACCGCAACACTCGGTGCTGTTTTCGAGCGGCACCAGCTCGAGCCCCCGCACATGTTGCAAAAGTTTGACGGGCGCGTCTCCGACCTTAAGCCCGCGCAGCGAATGACAGGTCGGATGATAGGTCACGCGGTGCGGATAGTACGCGCCTACGTCCACGGTCCCGAGTTCTCGAACCAGAAACTCCGAGAACTCGAAAACCCGCCCCGCGAGCGCCTCGACCTCACGCACGAGCGCCTCATCCCCGGTGCGCCGCGCAAGGCCCGGATAGAACTCACGGATGAGTCCGGTACACGACGCCGAGGGCGAAACG
>JBMDWS010000371.1:0-52302 GCA_048594695.1 Truepera sp.
AAGGCGTGGCCACGTTTTCTTGCGGGCTACGCGGTCACCGAGCTCGGGCTATGGCTTATCGTGTCGCTCCTGAGCCCCCATCTGACCGGGTCCTGGGGTGCGGCGTTTGCCCTTACAGCAGGTTCGCTTGGCGTTCTTGCCGGTATTCTGGCCCTTATCGTCGTTACCGTTGGGCTCGACATCGTCCTGGGGCTGCCGCCAAGTGCGCTTCTGGTGACCGGCGTGCGGGGTGGCACTCTCGGGGTGCAGCGCGCCGTCGTGGGGGGGCTGCGGGTACGGCGCGACGTGAAGGCCAAAGCCGCCTTTGTGGCCGACGTGGCGCTCCTGCGCAAGCGCCTGCGCGGGCTAGGGCGCGATATGAGCGTGCTTGGCGATCTCTATCCGGGCAGCGCCGAACTGCACAGGTGGCAGGAGATGGCGCAGGCCGCTTACGAAAACCTCAAGTGGGCCGATGAGGCGATCCTTAAGGACACGACGGACGACGTGAAGTCCTGGGAAGACGCGGTTCGCGGCTTTACCGGGGCTCGGGGGAGTGAACTCGCGGTCAAGCTTGGGCAGGAGGGCATTCCGGGTTTCGAGGAGAGACAGGCTAGCCTGAGTGACGCTCTCGCCCAACCCCAGGAAGACTGGACGCTCGACGGTGTTCGCAAGCTTTTAGGGCTCGAGCTGACTGCCCTCGGGGAGCGCTACAACCGAGCCCTGCGTGAGCGTGATCTGGCGCAGGCCAGCCTCAACAAGGCCGATCCGACCCTGCTGAGCTTGGTCGAGCGTCAGCACACGGCGCGCCTGCAGCTTTTGGGCGAGATCGGTACGGCGCAGCGTGCGCTCGAGAATGACGCGGCCCTGCTCATCCCCTGGGACGCCTTTATGGCCCGTGTCGCGTCGCTGCGGCAGGATTACCCCTCAGACGTGGCGCTCCGCACCTTCGAGGATGAACTTGCAGCGCTTCTCAAGCGTGGTCGCGCTGCGCTCACCGATCTGCACGCCCGCGCCGAGGCGCTCGACGCGCTCGAGGCTACTCTGGGCCTGATGAGTGCTGGGCCTGTAGACGCGCCCCCGCTAGACGATGACCTCGAGGCCGTGGATGAGGATTTTGTTACCGACGCGCCCTACGCCGACGTGTCTGGCGAAGCCCCATTCGACCTCACCGACGAGACCGCCGCCGATTTTCTGGACGACGCCGACAGCTTCTCGACCGCGCTGGACGCCGACGAGCAGGATGATCTCGAGGAAGCAGCGCGTGAACCCATTCCGGAAGTCGGTGGCATCCCTATCACCCTGCCGCCCCTCGAGATGCTCGAGGCGCCGCTTGAAACGCATGAGGACTCTTCCGCGCAGAGCCGTGAGGTTCAAACACGCATCGCCAAGATCGACAAGACGCTCGCGGATTTCCGCCTGCGAGGGCGCGTGGCGACCTCCGTACGTGGACCGACCGTGACCCGGTTCGAGGTTGAACCGGCAGCAGGGGAAAAGATCAGCCGCTTTTCAGGCCTCTCGGATGACCTGGCGCTGGCGATGGCGGTGGGCTCGGTGCGTATCGAAGCGCCCATTCCCGGCAAGAGCGTGATCGGTCTCGAAGTCCCCAACGCGCACCGCGACCTCATCAAGTTCCGCGAAGCCGCCGAGTCGCCATCCTTTCGCCGCACCAAGGCAAGGCTGCCCCTTATCCTCGGCAAGAGTATCGACGGGGAGATGATTGTCGGCGATCTCGCCCGGATGCCGCACCTCCTCATCGCGGGCTCGACGGGCTCGGGCAAGTCGGTCGCAGTCAACACGCTGGTGGGTTCGCTGCTCTACAAGTTTTTGCCGACCGACCTGAGATTTTTGATGATCGACCCGAAGATGGTCGAACTGACGCCTTACGACGGCATCCCCCACCTGCTGCGTCCGGTCGTGACCAACCCCAACGACGCCTCGGGTGTTCTGCTCGGGCTCGTCGCACACATGGAGCGCCGCTACAAGATGATGAGCAAGATCGGCGCGAAAAATTTGGACCAGTACAATCAGAAAGCCCGAACGCTCGATATGCCCGAGTTGCCCTTTATCATCATCATCATCGACGAGCTGGCGGACCTGATGATCACCTCACCCAAAGAGGTCGAGTCGGCGATCATGCGCCTGGCGCAGATGGCGCGGGCCACCGGGATGCATCTGGTACTGGCGACGCAGCGCCCGAGCGTGGACATTCTGACGAGCCTGATCAAGGTGAACGTCCCGGCCAGGGTGGCCTTTGCGGTTTCATCGGGGCACGACTCCCGGACCATTCTCGACACGATGGGTGCCGAGCGCCTGACAGGTATGGGCGACATGCTCTTCTACCAGCCCGGGCTCGTCAAACCGGTGCGGTTGCAAGGTCCGTTTATCAGCGAGGACGAAATCTTTACCCTGGCGTCCTTTTTGCGTCGCCAGTACTTCGACGACGAGTTTGTCGAAGCCTACGGCTCGGACTTCGACCCACCCCCCGCCGATGAATCCTCAGCAAGCGGCATGGTCGACTGGAACGACGACAAGCTCCGCGAGGCGGCCGAACTGGTAATCAACCTGGGCGAGGCGAGCGTGTCTCGTTTGCAGCGGCGGCTGTCGGTCGGGCACGCCCGGGCAGGCAAGCTGATGGACTCCTTGGAGGTTCTCGGCGTGGTCGGTCCGCACATCGGCTCGAAGCCGCGTGAGGTGCTCGTCGAGCTACACGAATTGCCCGATATTTTTGGCAAGTAGAGGACTCTCTACACGCCCACGGCCGCGCTCAATGAGGGTAGGTGCGCGCTTTCGCCATGCGCTGGTGTAGGCGTATGAAACTACATTTTGGGGTTTTAACACTTGTTGCCTTCGCTGCTGCCGGGTGCAGCAGCACGACAAATATAGATCCGCCCTGCTCGAGCGTCGCGCCCTCCGGGGCGCTCGCCGTTGCTTGTGTGCCCGATACGACACCCGACCCGGTCGGCGCTTGGTCGGGAACCCTGACGACCGAGGGCGTTTCGGGTAACCAAGCCTTTACCGCCCAAATTGTACTCGAAGAGGACGGGGGCGACTTTACCGGCATGTTTACCGTGGGCAATCAGACATTTTCCACAGCGGGCTTTAGCTATACTCGCACTGCCGGAGAGGTGCAGCTCACCTTTCAGAGCCCCGGTGGTGTGCTCGTTCCACAAGTCTCGCCCGCGCTCTTTACGGGCCTGACCTGGACGGGTTCACTGACCCAGACAACCTTTTCGGGGAGCTGGGCCTGGGAAAAGGAGAGCCGCGAAGCGGCCCGTGGGACGTTTACGCTCGAGCGTCAGCCCTGAGCGCCCCGTCTTATTCCTCGAGGTACGAATTGAGCGCCGTTCTGACCGAATAGTTCGACCATTCCTTGAGAAAGTTGGACGAACTCCAGGCCTTATCGAGGCCGACGCCGGAAATGACTTCGATGCCGAGCGCCTCGCACACTTCCCACTCGGGGATGTTGGTGTGGTCGACGCGGTCGCCGCCCTTGGTAAACACGTGCGGTTTGATCTGCCGGAGCGCCTCGCGCACTGTCGAGTCGTTTTCGATTTCAAAGGGAATGACGTAATCGACTTCGCGGATGCAGGAAACGACCGCCGAGCGGGTGGCGAGGTCCATGAAGGGCTTACCCTTTTTGTTCGTCAGAAACTGGTCACCGTTGACCACCACGACGAGCGTGTCGCCATACTGCTTGGATTCGATAAGGCAGCTCGCGTGACCGGGGTGCAAGGGATCGAAGCCGCCCGAGGTGCAGACGATTTTGCCGAGCGAGTCGCGCAGCGCGTCGAACTCGTCGAAACTGACGATCTTGGCGTACTTAAGAGATGCTGACATGATGACACTCCAAGAGAGAAGTTTTGCTCATTTGCCAAACCTGCGCTCGCGGGCCTGAAAGCTGCGCAGGGCGCGCAGAAAGTCCACCTTACGGAAGCTGGGCCAAAAGGCGTCGCAGAAATAATACTCGCTGTAGGCAGCCTGCCAGAGTAAAAAACCCGAAAGTCGCACTTCGCCCGAGGTGCGGATGATGAAATCCGGGTCGGGTGACCCGGCGGTGTAGAGGTAGCGTTCGATCTCGTCGACGGTGACGGCTCGCGCGAGGTCCTCGAGGCTCTTGGCGTCCCCGGCCCGGTCACGCAAGAGCTTGCGAACCGCTGCGACGATCTCTTCGCGCCCGCCGTACCCGATGGCGACGTTGAGCTGGCGCTCGCCATAACGCTCCGTTGCCGCCTCGACGTCTCGAAGGGCCGCCTTGACGTCCTCGGGAAAGTCGCTGGTGTCCCCGATGACCCGGACGCGCACGTGGTTCTTGTGAATCTTGGGGTCTTCGATCATGGCGCGTGCTTGCCGCGCGAATAGGCTATGCAGGTGTGAGACTTCTGTTTCGGCGCGGCCCCGGTTGTCGGAGCTGAAGCCCCACAGCGTCACATGACGGATGCCGATGTCGAAGCACCACTCGAGCACCTCCCGCGCCTTGCCCGCGCCGTAGTCGTGACCTGCCGCAACGTCGAGACCCACGCTGCGGGCGAAGCGGCGGTTGCCGTCCATGATGAGGCCGATGTGGTTGGGCAGTTTGCCGTGCCCCACGCTCGCCTCGAGCCTTCGCTCGTAGAGCCAGTAGAGCGGCTGGGTCAAGGAATCCCAGGTATCCAGGAGATGTCGAAAGGCGGGTTTGCCAGCGCTTGGGGCCACGTTCTCCAGTTTACTTTGTACGTTTGGTCCTTGTACGCCCTGTTCCTGTGCGCCCGGCCCCTGTGCGCTCGACTCGCCCGCCGCCATGTTCGACACTATGCTTAGTCTTGACGGCTCGAAGGGGCCTGGGCGTACTGCGCCTCGAAGTACGCTGCCTGCCCCTCCTTGCTGCCCTGCCACCAGGCGCGGTTGTCGCGGTACCAGGCGACGACCTCGGCAATACCTTCGGCGAACGTCACCTGCGGACTCCAGCCGAGCTCGAGCCGCGCCTTGGAGATGTCTAGCGCGTAGCGGTAATCGTGACCGGGACGGTCTGTAACGAACTGCACAAGCGTGTGCGGCTTGTCGAGCGCGTCCAGGACCGTTTCGGCGATAGTCACGCCGTCAGTCTGGTTCTGCCCACCGAGGTTGTAGGCCTCGCCGCTTTTGCCGCGCAGCAGCGCCGCATGGATGCCGCGTGCGTGGTCGAGGACATAGATATAGTCGCGAATCGCCTTGCCGGTGCCGTAGAGAGGCAACGGTTTGTCGTCGAGCGCGTTGGTGATGAAGAGCGGGATGACTTTCTCCGGAAACTGATGCGTGCCGTAATTGTTCGAGCCGCGGGTAGTGACCGTGTCCATGCCGTAGGTCGTGTGGTAGGCCTGCACCAGCAGGTCGCCTCCGGCCTTCGAGGCGCTGTAGGGGCTGCGCGGCTTGAAGGCGTCGTCCTCACGGCTGAGGCCCGTCATGACCTCGCCGTAGACCTCGTCGGTCGAAACGTGGAGCATGCGGACGCTGCGTTCGCGGGCCGCCTCGAGCAGCACCCGCACGCCCTCGACGTTTGAGCGGATAAAAGGCGCAGCGTTCTGGATCGAGCGGTCGACGTGGGTTTCGGCGGCGAAGTTGACAATCGCGTCGCAGCCTTCCAGCGCCCCTGCGACGGTGTCCGGGTCGGCGATGTCGCCGCGCACGAAGGTGTAGCGCGAGTCGTTTTCAAAAGCCCGCAGGGTTTCCGGATTGGCGGCGTAGGTCATCAGGTCCAGGTTGACGACGCCGAGGTCCGGGTACTCGCTCAGAACGTGGCGCACATAGCACGAGCCGATAAAGCCGAGGCCGCCCGTGACGAGCAGTTTTTGGTAGCTTCTCTCTTCGGTTTTCTGCGTCATCCCTTGTCCTCTGCCCACAGTTCCGCGCCGAAGAAGTCCCAGGACAGACGGCCCTCGTTGGGATTCTCGAGGTTGAACTGCTGATCCATGCCGTAGAGCAAGATGGCCCCTCGCGGCCCCGCCTGATAGCCGTGCGCCACACCCGCCGGGATGTGAAGCTGTACGGGCTCTTCGCCCGAGAGGACGACCATGCGCCGGTTGCCCTCGGTCGCCGAGCCTTTGCGGCAGTCGACGAGCCACACCTTGAGCTGCCCCTCGATGACGGTCCAGAGTTCGTTTTGTGGTTCACGAGGGTGGATGTGAAAGGCGTTGATACGCCCCGCTTCGGCTCTTGAGACGCTTAGTTGCTGCACCGTAAAGGGACTGGGCAGATTTTGCACGTTGCCCCCGTCGAAGCGGGCGTATTCCATGAAAAAGCCGTTGTCCGAGCGGCTTTTTCTGAGCTTATGCAGGAAAACACCGTCGATGGCAGGGGCAGGCGGGTAGTCCTGAAAGGTGAGGGCGCGCTGCGCAGGGTCGGAGAGCTGGGTCATCGGAGGTCCTTTACCTAGATGGGGTTTCACGGGCCAGAAGTGCGGGTTTGAGGGTTTGCCAGCGGTCGATATTGAGGCTGATGTCGTCGGGTAAGTCGACGCCCGCTGCGTCCTTCGAGCCTACCTGCACGGACGGGCTGCGCTGCCGCGCCAGATCGAAAACCCGTTTGCGTTCTGTGGCGATATGCAGCGTATCAAACGGGATAGCCTCCAGCTGCCGCACGGCTAGCGCGATATCCGGCGCGATCACGTCGACGTAATCCTGGCTGGTATAGAGGTCGTCGAAGGCGGTGGGGTAGGGCCAGTCGCGGGGCCGGAAGCTCGTCCGAACGACGAGGTAACGCGGCGCGACGCGGGCCACGGCCTCGGCAGCGAGTTTGGAGAGGGCGTAGTAGTTGCGCACCGGGCCGACAGGGTCGGTTTCCCGGTACCCGCCCCGGTCGCCGTAAAAAACGTAATCGGTCGAGATGTAGACGAGCGGGATGTTGCCGAGCGCCTGCACGATGTTGCGTGTGCCGTTCACGTTGACCGCCCAGCAGCCTTCGCGGTCGGTCTCGGCCCCCTTGACGTTCGTATAGGCAGCCGCGTGCACCACGACGTCGGGCGCGTGGGTGGCGAGCGCCATGACTACGCTGCCCGGCCGTGTAAGGTCGAGTTCGGCACTGCTCGGGGCGACGACCTCAGGCAGCAGGGGCTGGAGTTCTTGGCCCAGGCGACCACTCCCGCCGGTCAGCAAGACTTTCACAGCAGTTCCCTCACAGGGTCACGCTCATGCGGGCTGCTCGAGGTTCGGACGGACGAGCTCGAGCAGGTACTGTCCGTACCCGGTCTTGGCCATCGGCTCGGCCAACGTCCTGACCGCCTCCGCGTCGATCCAGCCCTTGCGGTAGGCGATCTCTTCCAAGCAGGCAACCTTGAGCCCCTGGCGTGACTCGATCGTTTCGACGAAATTGCAGGCTTGCAAGAGCGACTCGTGGGTGCCCGTGTCGAGCCAGGCCATGCCGCGCCCGAGCGCCTCGACGCGCAGCTTGCCCTCAGCCAGGTAGGCCTTGTTGACGTCGGTGATCTCGAGCTCCCCGCGCTCGGACGGAGCGAGATCGGCGGCAATCGCAAGTGCCCGGTTGTCGTAGAAGTAGAGGCCGGTCACGGCGTAGTTCGACTTGGGGGTAGTGGGCTTTTCCTCGAGCGATACGACCCGTCCGTCGTTACCGAATTCCACGACGCCGTAGCGTTCGGGGTCGCGCACATAGTAGCCGAACACCGTCGCGCCCCCCTCGCGGGCAACGTCGGCGGTGGCCCGCGCGAGCTGCTGCGAAAAGCTCTGCCCAAAGAAGATGTTGTCACCCAGACTCAGAGCCACGGTGTCGTTCCCGACGAAATCTTTGCCGAGTGTCAGGGCCTGGGCGATGCCGCCCTTGGGGTTGGCCTGCTCGAGGTAGGTAAACTTCAGCCCCCACTGGTTGCCGTCGCCCAGCAGTCTCTCGAAAGCGGGCAGGTCGAAGGGCGTCGAGATGACCAAGATCTCGCGTACACCCGCGAGCATCAGCACCGAAATGGGGTAATAGATCATCGGCTTGTCGAAAACGGGGATGAGCTGCTTGCAGATGCCCCGTGTGGCCGGATAGAGGCGTGTTCCCGAGCCTCCTGCCAGGATAATGCCTTTCATGATGTCACCTTATCATCGCTGCGCCCGTCCGGCGCTTGATTTTGCCCGACCTGCAAGCACACTGCAGAGGAGAAAGAGACTACCGCCCAGTACGAAAAAAGGGTCCCAGAGGATGAGGTGCCACGTAGCCCTCTCGGTCGTCATGGAGGCGGGCGTGGCAAGAAGGCCGAGCGCCATGAGTGCCCGCACCGCGAGGTTCGCACCGCCGTAGAGGAGAAGAACCGTTCCGATTGCCCCAGATCCCCAGCGGCGGAGCCAGCGGGGAAACGTCTCGCCCCAGGGCTGTACGAGCGAGAGCGGGACGAATCCGGCAGCGACTTTGAGGAGCCCGGTCGCTGCTACGAAGGCCAGAAACCAGCGCTCGCGGCTGAGGAGCAGGATCTGCTCGGACTGGGTACGAGCTAGCCACGTCCCGCCCAGTGCCCAGTAAAAGCTCAGCGCCCCAAAAGCGAAAGCCCAGAGGGCGGCACCGTAGGCGGCCCTCCTTATAAGCACTTAGCGAGCACCCCGGCGCGCCAGCACAGCGATCACGGTCTGGACCAGGATGACGATGTCCCACCACAGGGACCAGTTGCGCACGTACTGCGCCTCCATCTCGAGCCGCTCCTCGAAGGTCACGTCGGCGCGCCCGGTCACCTGCCAGTACCCTGTCATACCCGGTTTGGCCTCGAGGATGACATCTTGCATCCCGCGCATGTCCGGCAGCTCCTGCACCAGGTAAGGGCGTGGCCCGACCAAGCTCATTTCGCCCCGCACGACGTTCAGGAGCTGCGTGAGTTCGTCGAGGCTGTAGTTGCGGATAAAAGCTCCGGCCCGAGTGATACGGGGGTCGTGCTCGAGCTTGTGAAATCTCTCGTACTCCTCGCGGACTTTGGGGTCGTCGCGCATCATCTCCTGCAGGCGGGCGTCGGCGTCTTGGTACATCGAGCGGAACTTGAGGCACTTGAAGGGTTTGCCCTTCTGCCCGATGCGGGTACTCCAGTAAAAAGCCGAGCCGGGCGAGTCAAGCCGGACCCAGAGGGCCAGCGCGATGAGAATCGGCGAGATGAGTAGGCCCCCCAGAACGCTGCCGAGCAGATCCACGGCGCGTTTGACGCTCTGATTGATCCGCGAGTAGAGACCGAGGCGGACCTCGAGCGCCAGCATACCGTCGAGGTCGCTGGCATAGACGCCCTGTGAGGGCAGATTGACGAGGTCCGGGATGAACTGCACCCGGCGAAAGATGCGCCCGCGTGTGTTGATGAGGCCACTTAGGAGCTGCGGCGTCGCCGTCGGGATGGCGACGATGGCGTGCTGTACGCCGCGCCGGAGCGCGAAGAGGTCGGCGTCGCTCAGTTTGCCCCGTACCCGCAGGCCCTCGAGCGTCAGCGCCTGCTTGTCCGGGTCGTCGTCGAAAAACGCGATGGGGTGGAGCCCGTCGAGGGGGCGAGCGCTGAGCGCCCGGGCGATGCGCCGCCCCGCCTTGCCTGCACCCAAGATCACGACCGCTCTGCCCCAGAGTCGCCAGTGGTTCAGGAGCCGCTTGATAAGGGCACGTCCCAGCGGGGCCAGCACCATACTAAAAATGATCGTCAGGATCAGAATCGAGCGCGGCACGACGAGTTCGCGGGTAAAGAGTACGGTGCCGACAGCCAGAATGAGCCCCGCGTAGGCCGAGGCGGCGACGTGCTTTTGTAACTCCTGTGCTTCGGTCAGGCCGTAGCCCGGGTAGAGCCCCTCGCGCCAAGCCATGGCGGGCCAGAGCAGCAGGGCGTAACGGGCCAGCTCGAGGGAATCGGCTCCGGTAAATATTGGCGACATCCCGAACCATTCGCCCACATACTTGCGGGTCCAAATGGCTAGGGTGAACGCGATAAGCGTCATCGTAAAGTCGGTGAACATGAGCGCCAGGCGCACGCCGAGCTGCCGCATGGCACTGTCGCGTTCACCCGTGCGGGCATAGCGGTAGACCGCCGCCCGCCAGCCCGCGACCGCTGCGAGCGGGTAGAGAAGTTGCCCGGAAAAAAGGGTCACGTCGAACAGATTGGCGGCTCCGAGCGCCGCGATCACGGCCAAGAAGGCCGCGTCGCCCTTACGCAGGGCGACCTGGGTGAGCGCCGCCAGAAACAGCAAAAAGCCCATAAATCCGACGAGGCCACGCTCGAAAAGGATCTGCAAGGGTAGCGAGTGGGCGTGATTGGGTGCTTGCTGGTCGGGCCAGAGCTGCCGGAAGTAGTCGGCAAAAGGGACGCTCTGCCCCCAGACGGGTGAAGCTGTAAAGCCTTGCCAGGCTGTTTGCCACTGGGTCAGGCGGGCGCGTTGCAGGCTCAGACCACGGGCCGCGGGGGCCGGAGCGTAGCGGGTTGGGGAGAGGCCGTACTCGAGCTGCAAACCCGCGAACGCCGCTTCGGAGCCCGCCACCCCGCGCTGATCCGGTGCGAACCCGAGGGAGCCGTCTACCGTATCGACTTTGCCTTCGTAGACGAAAGTGACGTAGACCCGTTGCCAGAGGCCGCGTGTTTCGAGAACACCCGCGTCGAGAACGCGTCCGGGTCCGCTGGCAGCAGCCCGCCAGTCGTCGCCGATAAGGGCAGCCTCGAGGGTAAGCGCGTCGCCACCAGAACTGCTCTGCCACGACCCGCGAATGCCCGTCTCGAGTGTACTGTCCTCGCGCCAGAGCCAGAGGCTGAGGGTATAGGCCTCGCCTTTGGTGAGTGGGACGACCTGCTGGAGCCGCGCACCCGACCCAGGCTGAAGTTTGGTGACCAGATAGGTCGTGAGGGGCGGGTTCTCGAAAGACAGCGTGGTGTCTTTGACCCGGACGCCCACGGGATCCCACCAGCTGCCGTTCCCGACCTCGGTGCCCTGAAGCAGATTTTTGGATTGCGCCGTGACCGGCGCGACGTCGATCAGAAAACCCGAGTTGCCCCAGCCGAAAAGGGGTCCTAGCAGCGCCGCGCCAAGTAGCGTCGTGCCGAAGGCCAGGACCGTAATCAGCCGCCGCTGCGGCGCGCGCGTCGTCCCGACGAGGCTGAGAGCCAGCGCTACGATGATCCAGGCGATCGCAGCCTCGCGGCTTCCCGAAACGAGCACGCCGAGGGCGGCCAGCGTCAGGCTGAGCAGTTGCCAGCGCAACTTGGGCAACAAGATCGCGACGAGCGCCCCGAGCGTGAGAACCGTATGCCCGTAGAGACTGGTCTGGGGCAGCGACTCGAGCTCACCCGGTAACGCAGGAGACAGAGTGCCACCGAGCGCGTCATAAACACCCAGACCCACAAGAAGCGCGAGCCCGGTCAGGAGCCCGACGCCGATCCAGGAGGACTCGAGGCTCTCCCTACCGATCTTGGACAGATGAAGGATGGCGAAAGCCCGGTAGATCAGCCAGGGAGCGACGATCTGTAGCGCCCCGAAGAGAAAGCCCTGAAGCCCGTGATGAACGCCAAAGGGCAGCGCTAGGAGGAGCGCCGCACCGAGCCAGAGTAGATCCGAACGCATGAGACGCCAACGGCTGACAACGAGCATCAAGAGACCAATGAACGGGCTGTAGGCGGGTAAGAAGGCAAAGCCGAGACCCAAAATAAACGTCAGACCCTTGGTAAGGGGCGACAAAACGGTCATTTGCCCGGAGCCTGCGGAGAAGAGAACGCGGTCACAGCCCCATTATGCGCTCGCCTCGAGGATACAGAGCGAGGAAAGGGCGAAGGTGCGCTTAAGGTGGCGAGGCCCAGCATCAGGGTGAAGAGAACCCCGCTGTAATAAAGGGTGGTGTCGAAGAGGTTCATGAGGAGCACGCTACCCACCAGGATGAGCGCAGGCACGCCGCCCTGGCGCGCTGCGTAGACGAGCAAACCTGCGCTCAGTGCCAACGCTGACAGGAGGCCGAGAACACCGTAGGAGACAGCCGACTCGAGCCAGAAGTTGTGCGCGTGCTGCACCGCCTCGCCGCCGTAGTTCGCTGCCCAGTAAAGGCTGAAGCCGCCTTCGCCCAGACCCCGTAAAGGGTGCGCCGTAAAGGCGTCCCAGGCGGCTGACCAGATATCGCTACGGGCGGTGATCTGACTGAAACTCAGTAGGCGCAGAGCAGAAAGCTGTGGCAGAGCGCGGGCTAGTCCCAGTAGGACGGCTGCTCCGAAGAGGGCTGCGAGCGCGAGACCGGGGCGCCACTTTCGGGGGAGCCAGAGCCAGGCCAGCCCCAAAAGCCCCGCGACGACCCCAAGGAGCGCGGCGCGGCTCCCGGTCAGGAACATATCGAAGAGGGTAATGCCCGCACCGAGCGCGCCCCAAAGGGGCGACGCCAAGCTGACGAAGGCGAGGCCCAAGGTGCCCAGAGAGTGTCCTGCAAGGTTGGGGTCGCTAAAGACGATGGTCTGCCGGGCACTGCTGACGGCTTCGGAGAATCTCGTTCCGTCTGGACCGCGGACGGCGACGTTACGGGTCTCGAGCCGTAGTCCGTCACCAGTACTTAGCGCGACCGAGAGGGTTTCCGTAGATCGTGACCCTCTGACCAGGGGGCGCTCGAGGGTCTGCCAGGCCGCTGTAGGGATAAAAGAAAAGCCCGATTGCGACTCGGGCGGTGCGCCCCAGTTGACCTGAAGTGCCGCGCCCTGCGGTTGCAAGGGTCCCAGCGGAGTCAGACCGCGATAAAAGAATATCCGCCGCAGATCGAGCGTTTCGCCCCCAAAACCCTGGATCAGTATGCGAACGACGTGTGCTTGTGGGTCGATTTCATCGGGTACGCGCCAGGACAGGCTGTAGCGCTGCCAATCGTCGGTGAGGGTAATGGGCAGACAGCGCCCACCCCCGCGTTCGTTCCAGGCCTGGAGTAGGACGCCGAAACAGTCGCGGCCCCCGATCGGTTCACCCCGCTGAAGGGGGGGGGACACGCTTTCTCCCCGGTCGGGGGTGCCGGGTGGGGGTGCCCGGCGTATCTCCAGGATGACCTTGAATATGCGCGTTTTAAGGCTCTCGTGAGTGTCGAAAGTGCGCATGAGGTAAGGCTGGCCTTCGTTTTCCGTGCGTTCCGGTACAGTGACGCGGGTAAAGGGAACGCCACCTGCACTGAGGGGCGTGAGCCTAAAGCGTGCGTTCGAGCGGTACCAGTCCCAGCCAGGTTTTCCCTGTAGCAGCCGTACGTCTAGGCGCAGGCTCGCCCGCTCGATATCCGGGGCGTGCCACGACCGATAGCCCACGTTTTGTACCGTGTTTTGACCCTTCAGGGCGCTCCAGATCCCGGCTTTGTCGGAAACCTGCCAGTCATTGCGCGACAGTTCACGTTCCAAAACACCTGCGGCTGTGAAGACAAGGAGGGTTGCCAAGATAATCCAGCGAAAGGTACGGGGCAGGGGCAAGAGGGCTACGGTGCAGGCGACCGCGAGTTGCAGTGCTGCGCCGATGATTGCGCCGACCGACTGTCCGAACAACAGGGCGTAAAGCAGCAGGGGAAGCGTCGTCGCCAGCCATACCAAGGTGAGCGGTTTGACGCGCCCGCGTGGGGGAAAACGCTTCAGCTGCGCGCCTCCCAAAAGGCTGCGTACTTCTCTGTAACGAAGCGCTCGAATTCAGCGCGAAAGCGTGGCACCGAAAAGCTCTCGGCGTGTTCCCGCAGGGCGTGCGGATCGAAACGCGCGTCCTCGAAGCGGGCGAGGGCGCGCCGCAGGCTTTCCGGCGTCTGCTCCTCGAAATAGACGCCCGTGGGTTCGGGATCGTCCAGGCCGCGCACGGTCTCGAGGCTTCCGCCCTTGCCGAAAGCGATGACCGGGGTGCCGCAGGCCTGCGCCTCGAGCGGCACGATGCCGAAGTCCTCTTCAGCAGCGAAGATAAAGGCCCGGGCGCGCTGCATGTGATCCTTGAGCGCGGCGTAGGGCTGGTAGCCGAGCATCTGCACGTTGGGTCCGGCTTTGGCCCGGATTTTCTCGAGGTCGGGGCCGTCGCCGATCACGACGAGGCGCTTGTCAGGCATCTTGGTAAACGCCTCGACGATAAGGTCAACGCGTTTGTAGGGGACGAGTCTCGAGGCTGTCAGGTAAAAATCGTCTTTGGTCTCGTGCAGGTCGAACTGCGTAGTGTCGACCGGCGGGTAGATGATGGTCGAGGGGCGGCGGTAGACGCGGTAGATGCGCCGGGCGATAAAGCGTGAGATAGCGATAAATTCGTCGACGCCGTTGGCCGTTCGGCTGTCCCAGAGGCGCATGTAGTGTAGGATGCTGCGGGCAACCGTGCTCTTGAGGCCCCGCGTCAGGCCCGAATCGGCCAGGTACGAATGCTGCAGATCCCAGGCGTAGCGAATGGGCGAGTAGCACATGCATAGGTGCAGCTGATCGGGGCTGGTCAGCACGCCCTTGGCGACTGCGTGTGAGCTCGAGACGATAAGGTCGTAGTTGCCGAGGTCGAACTGTTCGACGGCCATGGGCATGAGCGGCAGATACTGACGGTACTGCGTCTTGGCAAAGGGAAGGCGCTGCAAGAACGAGGTGGTGACGGGCTTGTTGTGGATAAAGCCGCGGCCTTCCGGGGGTAAAAAGTCCACGAGGCTGAAGAGGTCGGCCTGGGGCAGGATGTGAAGCATTTGCTCGAGCACGCGCTCGGCCCCGGCGTAGACGGTGAGCCAGTCGTGGATGATGGCGACGCGGGCGTTTTGCAGGATAGACGGGTCGGAGAGTCTTGGTGCCCCGGTCGCGGCACTCAACGTTTTGTCAGGCATAGCGCGACCTTTCGAAGGCTAGCATGTCGGATAGGGTTTTCTCAAGAGAAATAGTAGGCTCCCAGCCGATCTCCGAGCGGGCTTTGTTGGCGCTGCCCACCAGTTCAGGAATGTCGGTGGCGCGCACCCGGGACGCTTCGGTCTCGAGCCGGACGGGCACACGTGCCTCGGCCATGACCCGCTCCGCGAGTTCGCGTACCGACACGCCCCGGCCCGAGGCAAGGTTGTAGACGTCGCCGCTTCTACCCTGCCTTAATAGCAGGGGGTAAGCGCGGACGATGTCGCGCACGTCGGTAAAGTCGCGAACCGAATCCAGGTTGCCAAGCTTGATTACGGCCTCGCGCTGGCCCGCCTCGATCTGGGCGAGCTGCTGCACCAGCGTAGGGAAGAGAAAGTCGGGCGACTGCCCTGGTCCTACGTGGTTGAAAGGGCGCACGCGCACGACCCGGTTGCCTGCAAGGGCGTAAGGGATCGCGGCAAGGTCCGCAGCGGCCTTGCTCGAGCCGTAGTGGTTGACCGGGACAAGCGGGGTCGTTTCGGCGAGCGTACCCGTGTGTGCGCCGTAGGCGTAGGCGCTGCCGACGACCAGTACGCTGGCACCATGGGTGCTGGCAGCCTCGAGGACGTTTAAAGTACCCATCAGGTTCACGCCAAAAAAGTCCTGAACCAGTCCGGAACCCGGTCGGGTAACGCCCGCGAGATGATAAACCTCGTCAGGAGCAAGGTCACGCACAGTGCGGGAGACCGCCTGCGCGTCGCACACGTCTAGGGAGATCGGGGATGAGGCCGCCGTGCCACGGTCTCCGGGCCGCAAGCTGGTGCTATAGACCTCAGTGCCGAGGCGCGTCAACTCTTGCTGTAAATAGGTGCCGACAAAACCGTTCCCGCCTGTAATCAGCGCCTTTATCCCTGTGCGCGTCACGAACGTCTCTAGCCGTAGCGCGGCTGGCTCAGATGGGGCCGCCCCTGCACGCTAACCCGCGCCAGATCTGCTTCGACCATGAGAGCCACAAGCTCCTCGAAGGTGGTCTTGGGTTCCCAGCCAAGCTTGGCCTTGGCCTTACCGGGGTCTCCCAGAAGAAGATCGACCTCGGCTGGACGAACAAAGGCTGGATCGATGACGACGTGGTCGCGCCACTCGAGTCCTACCGACGAAAAAGCCGCTTCGACAAACGCCTCGACGGTGTAGGTCTTGCCGGTAGCCAGCACAAAGTCGTCGGGTGCGTCTTGCTGCAGCATCAGGTGCATCCCCTCGACGTACTCCTTGGCGTAGCCCCAGTCGCGTTTGGCGTCGAGGTTGCCCATGCGCAGCTCTTTTTGCAGACCGTGTTTGATTCGGGCAACCGCTAGTGTAATCTTGCGCGTCACGAACTCTGTTCCCCGCAAGGGGCTTTCGTGGTTGAAGAGGATACCCGAGCAAGCGTACATGTCGTAGGACTCGCGGTAGTTGACCGTCAGCCAGTGACCATAGAGTTTTGCGACGCCGTAGGGACTACGCGGATAAAAGGGCGTGTCCTCGCTCTGCGGCACTGCCTGAACCTTGCCAAACATCTCGCTCGTCGAAGCCTGATAAAAGCGGATCTTGGGATTGACGTTGCGAATGGCTTCCAGAAGCCGCGCTACGCCAATACCGGTAACGTCGCCGGTCATGACGGGTTGCTCGAACGAAAGCGCGACGAAGCTCTGCGCGGCCAGGTTGTAGACCTCGTCGGGCTGGTGCTTTTCCAGTACCCGAATCATATTACCCTGATCGGCCAAATCGAAGTCGGCGAAGGTGATCTTCTCGGTGATGCCGAGTTCGTTGGTTCGCATGCGGTTGCGGGTGCTGGCGCGGCGCTCAGCCCCGACGACGGTGTAACCCTTGCCGAGCAGTAGATCGGCAAGATACGCTCCATCTTGCCCGGTAATCCCGGTAATTAGCGCAGTTTTTCCCATGACGTGTTGGTCTCCTTAACCTTCAAAGCTCGAGCGCCTGCTCAGTTAAGCTCAGCACTTCGCTTGTGCAGCGGTCCCAGCTGAAGCGTTCGGCCTGTTTTTGTCCAGCCTCGCGCAAGCGGGCTTGCAGGGTGGTGTCCTGCATAAACTGACCGATTTTACCAGCAATGTCGGTCTCGGAGTAGGGGTCGAAGTAGAGCGCGGCGTCGCCGCAGACCTCGGGGAGTGAGGCTGCGTTCGAAACCAGGACCGGGCAACCGAGCGTCATCGCCTCGAGCGGCGGAATTCCGAAGCCTTCATAGTAGGCGGGGTGGATAAAGCCTGTGGCGTTTTCATAGAGGGCGCGCAGCTCGCCGTCTGAGACGTAACCGACGTGGGTCACGCTTTTGGGCAGTTTGAGTCCCTCGCCGTGAACGCGGGTGTTGCTGCCCCCGGCGATGACAATGCGAAAGGGGGTCTCGCCGAGAAGAGCCAGCGCACCGAGCAGGCGCGCGAAGTTTTTGTGCGGACTGTTGCTGCCGACCGCCAGGAGATAAGGTCCCGTGAGTCCGTGTCGGGTGAGGATACCGGGATCACTCATGTGCTCGAGCACATGCTCTTTACCAAGGTAAACGACCTGCTGTTTCCCTACAGGAATACGGGCGTAGCGAGTGAGTTCCCGCTCGGAAAAATGTGAGTCGGTGATAATTTGCCGCGCTGTTCGGCCTAGCGTCGTAAAAAGGATCCGGTACCATGAGCGGAAAGCCAGAGAGTAGGCTTCTGGTACAGCAAAAGGTGAAGCGTCATGGAGGATGACGACCTGTCGAGGGTGAAAGAGCGGCCCGGTGTTGGTCATGCCAAGAAGCGTGCCGTGGCGTGCGTAGCGGGGCAGCTCGAGCTGCTCCCACAAGTGTCCCGTGCGGTTTCCGACGACCTCTGCCCCCAGAAATTCTGCGAGTTCCGGGAAGAGGACTCCTTTGGGTGTCAGAAAGCGAGTTTTGGGCCGCAAAACTTTGATGCGCTTACTGACCTCGGTTGCGACGCGCTGCACGCCGACAAGGTTCTGGGTTAGGAAGCGGGCATTGACGAAGAGTTCGCTCATGTGTGCGGAGCGTGTAGAGGCGCGGCAAAGCCCCAGTACCGATAGAGATAAAGCAGCACGCCGATATTGATCCAGAAGAAGGCGTGCAGAAATTCGTAGCCGATAAACATATTGAGAAAAATGGTCAGGGCTCCGATCAGAAAGGGGAGATAGTGCTCGCGTTGCCCCTGCGAAAGCCGTGGCAGCGCGGCGAAGAACTTACCAAAAAGCACGCTGAACAAAAGGGCGATAAGACCAAAACCAAACGCGCCGGTCTCGGCGAAAATGGCGACGATATCGTTTCCTGCCGAATAGTTGGGATTGGTGTTGGGATCGCCGAAAAGCACCTCGCCCCGGTAGGTGCCGTACTGCCCGACGCCGATGCCGTCGAAGGGTTGCTCGCGAATGATCGTCGTCAGGATACCCAGATTCTCGAGCCGGTCGGTAAAGGCCTGGGCCTGAAAGCCCTGCTCGAGGGTGGTTCTGAAGACGGGGAGCGAGCTGACAAAGGCGACGCCGGGGGGAATCGCCAGCACCAGCAGAGCACCAAAGACGAGGCGGTAGCGTTTGTAGGTCGCATCGATATAGATAGCTACGGCGACCAGCGAGATAAGTGCAAACTTCGACTGCGACAGCAGCAGCGCGAGGAGTCCGAGAAGGGCCAGCGGCCAGAAGTAACGGACGTAGCGACGGCTCAGCATCAGCATCAGGCCTGTCAGGTAGGCTACCGAAAACTGTTGCGGCTCAGCCGTTGCGCCCGCCAAGCGTGGCAGGAACGAGGCTGTCGGCCAGACGCCTAGCGACCCGCCAAACGAATGGGCGAGGATTTCGTTGGTGCTGCGGTAGCCGCTCCAGTAGAGGAGCAGCAGGATATAGGCTACGACGATAGATAGCGCGGCGCTGACGACGAGGAGCGCCTCGAGCCGCCCGAAGCTGACGAGGCCGTGCTCGAGGGCGTAGTAGACGAGAAACGCGGTGGTAAAGACCGCTACGTATTTCGAGGTCTCGCTCAGGTAGCGGAGCCAGGAAAAGACCTCGTTGCTGCTGGCGTTGACGACTGTGGTGAGGGCCAGCACCATGAAAAAGATCAGCGCGACGCTTAGAAAGAAGCGCACGGCGCGGTTGGCCCGAAAGCCGCCGCGCAGGGTGATCGCCAGGAACAGGAGGCCGAGACCGACCCAGGCCAAAAGTCGCTGAAAGGGTAGCGCGACCCCGCCGACGTCAGGGATGCGAAACCAGGGGAACGAATAGATTAAGACCAGCGCGTAGACCGTAAAGGCCAAAAGAGGCGGATTGCGGAGCAGGCTGAATAGCCGCGCGTACAGGTGGCTGACCTTGAGCTGTTTTGGCGCTTCGGCCTCGATCACGACGCTCCTAGGAGACTTCCGACGTTTAGTTTACCTTAGGTTTTACTGCCACGCTCGAGCTCCCCTGCGCGCAGCATGATCCGGAGAATGAGGAGCGCGCGGTCCCACTGACGGCGGCGCAGCCTGTTGAGAAGTGCTGCCAGCATCCCCAGGTAGACGCTCGGCAGGGCGTAGGGGTAAAAGCGCCGGGTAAAGCGCACACGGTTTCTGAGCGAATAGAAGTCCGATGTGTAGCTCTTGCTGTCTTTGGCCGCGTCGCTGCCGCCGATGCTCGAGCCCTCTTTGTGGTAGACGAGGCTCTTTGCCGCGTAGCCGAGCCCGAAGGTGCCACGGGCGCGCGCCGCCCAGTCGAGCTCCTCGAAGTAGAGAAAATAGTCCTCCTGCAAGAGCCCGATCCGTTCCAGAAAGGCCCTCGAGGCCAGAATCGACGCGCCGATGAGGTAGTCGATCTGCCCCTCGACAGCCTCCTCATCGATATGCTGCGCCAGCGGCTGGTGCTGCCCGACGTGAGCAACCGTGCCGAGCCAGCGGTTGTAGCGGGCGCCGCCCAGTGCCTGCACGATGTCCCGCTGCGCTTCGTAGAGCAGCGTCGAGCCGCACAGCCCGAGGCCGGGGTCGGCCTGCATTTTCGCGACGAGGACGCTGAGACTGTCCGGTTCGACAAGCGTGTCGTTGTTGAGAAGCCAGACGTAGGCCGCGCCGTTTGACAGCGCGTAGCGCAGCCCCACGTTGTTGCCGCCCGCGAAACCCAGGTTGGCCCCGCTCTGGAGCAGGGTCAGATCCGGATGCAACTCGCGCAGGCGCGCTTCCGACCCATCGGTCGAGGCGTTATCGACGACGAGAACCTCGACGTTCGGGTAGTTCAGACCAGCGAGCGACTTCAGGCAGGCGTCGGTGTCCCGCCAGCCGTTCCAGTTGAGCAGAACGACGTAGACGAGCGGTGAAGCGTCAGCGGCCGACGCCAAGGTAGGTCAGGCCCGCCTCGTGAACGCTTTCGGGCTCAAGCATGTTGCGCGCGTCGAGGATCAGGTCGCCGCGCATCGCGCCCTTGATCTCGGCGAGTGGCAGGCGCGTGTACTCGGGCCAGTCGGTGACGACCACGAGCGCGTCGGCACCCTGGGCAAGACTCACCACGTCGTCGCAGTACTCGACGGGAAGCTCCGGGAAAAAGCGCTGCGCGTTGGGCATGGCGATAGGGTCGTGGACCTTGATGATCGCGCCCCGCTCGCTCAAATGCGCGATGAGGGTGAGTGCCTGAGCGTCGCGCAGGTCGTCGGTGTTGCCCTTGAAGGCGAGCCCCAGGAGCCCGATGGTCGTGCCGCGCAGAACCTTGAGGTGGCGCTGCAACTTGTCGATGACGTGCAGGCGCTGCTCTGCATTCACGGCAATAGCCGACTCGACGATGGGCATCTTGTAGTTGTAGCTTTTGGCGGTCGCGATGATCGCGCGCGTGTCCTTACCAAAGCACGAGCCGCCCCAGCCGATTCCAGCGCTTAGGAACTTGCCGCCGATGCGACTGTCGAGGCCGATGGCCCGGGCGACCTCGGTGATGTCCGCGCCGACATGTTCGGCGAGGCGCGAAAACTCGTTGATAAAGGAGATTTTTGTTGCCAGAAACGAATTCGCCGCGTACTTGGTCAGCTCGGCGCTCGTCGGCGTCGTGGTGATCAGGGAGGGCAGCGTGTAGCGCTCGGGACGAGGCGTTTCCTTGGGTGCGGGAAAGGTCTGCTCGAGAAAGGGTGCGTAGAGTTCGTGCAGCATACCGACCGCGGTAGGGTCGTCGGCCCCGATCACCACGCGATCGGGGTAAAGCGTGTCGTGCATGGCGCGACCTTCTGCCAGAAACTCGGGATTCGAGGCGACCCAGACGCTGGCCCCGACGCCGCGGGCGCTGAGCGCCCGGGTGATGATGCCCTCGACGTGCCGGGCGCTGCCGATTGGAACCGTCGATTTGTTGACGACGACGAGACGGGCTCCCTCGCCGATGCGCTCGGCGACCTCTTTGGCGGCGATATCGACGTACTGCATGTCGGCAGCGTCGCCGTCCTGGCGGGTTGGTGTGCTGACGGCGATAAAGACTACGCCACTGCCCTCGAGCGCGGGAAGCTCGGTCCCGAAGTGCAGGTTGTTTTTGGCGAGGCTTAGCAGCTCCTCGAGGCCGGGTTCGTGGATGGTGGCTTTACCTGCCTGCAGCGTTTCGACGATGCGCGGGTTTTTATCGACGCAGGTGACCTTGTGACCGACGTAGGCGAGGGCGATGCCGGTCGTGAGGCCGACGTAACCGGTTCCGATGATGGTGACGTTCATAAGACTTCCTTTGCAACCAGAGCTCTAGGGGTAGTGAGCCAGAGGCGGGTTTAGGCGACGGTGAGCCAGAAGCGAGGGGATTAGGTAGCCAGGTGCGGAGGGCGCAGTCTGGGACGCCGGATAGCTGCCCACACGAAGACGATGACGAGACCTAGAACGGCCCCACTGACCGCAGCAATGACCGTATTGAAGGTGCTGCTCGGTCCTGTGGGTGCGGTCGGGACCGACGCCTGACTAAGGATGCGGGCGTTGGTTGGCGCGAGGTTGGTCAGGTACGAGACGCTCGCTTGGAGTTGTGTGACGGTGTCGTAGGCCGCGAGCGCCTTCTCGAGTTCACGGTTCAGGCTGTCGCGTTGCTGATCGAGCGTGGCGACTTGCTGTTGTAGCGCGGCAACGTCCTGGGTGTAGCCCGGTAGTTCGCCGCGCAGGCTCGCGGCTTCAGCAAGGAGACCCTCGAGCGCCACCCTTTCGCGTTGCAACCCGGCCTGACGCAGCAGGGTCAGCACGTCCACGTTATCGCGGGCGTCCGTCTGAGCCTGAGCGTACCCGAGCAGGGCGAGGTCAAGAACCTGCTGGGCGCTAGCCGTCAGCTGGGTCCGGTTGGTCCTCCGGTCACTTTCGAGGTCGCTGGACACGGTTGCGACCGTTTCGCGGGATACAGCGAGCGCAAACTCGGCGAGTGCATCCTGTGTTGCCTGCGGCAGGTCGGAAAGCGGCTCGGAAGCCGCGATCGTGCGCCGCGCGTCACGCTCGAGCGCGGCGCCAGGGAGCGTGAGGTTGGGGCTCGTCTCGCTCTTTGTAGCCACCTCCAGGGCCTCCGTGGCCCCGAGCACGCCGAAAAGCTCTGGGCTACGGGTCGCTTCCCCAGCCGAACTCGAGACCGCACCAGCATCCTCCTGCAGCGCGGCGATACGCGCCCGGCTCGCCGCAATTTGCGTCTTAAGGTCGTTCAGACGGGCACGTCCGTCGGTGAGTTGCCGAGTGCGCCCGTCTAGCTCCGCTTCGAGACGAGGCCCTTCATCCTTGGCCGCGAAAGCCTGGACGCGTTCCTCGACGGCCTCGACGTCGCTCTGCAGGCGGGCGGCCTCACGAGCAGTCTGGTTGCCGACGAGCTCGAGGCTGGCAAAGAGCGAGCGCCGGACGGCGGCCAGCGTGCTTTCGGCCCAGGCATCGGCCAGCTGCGCCGCGCGTTCGGGGTTGGCGTTTCTGACGGTGTGAACGACCGATAGGGGTGGGAGCGTGCCGCTGACGTTAGGCGCTGTCGAGGGAAGCTCGCGCAAAGTGGTCAGGCTCAGGAGTTGCCCGGGCGAGATCTCCGCACCGGAAATCCTGGAAACGGCGTCTTGCAGCACTTCCTGGCTGCGGGCCAGTGTGCTGTAGCTCTGAAACGAGATTTCGTTGGGTGGCCTGAAGGTGAGGGTATCGTCGCCCTCGATCGCAATCGCAGGCGGCGTCACCATAACCGTACTCTGGGCGCTATAGGTTGGCCTCTGACGTGCGTTGAGCACGTAGGCCACGACGCCGAACACGAGCGCCGTCGCCAGAATCAGCGGCAAACCGCGTAGCAGGACGAAGAAAACCTCACGCAGGGAGACCTCGTCGCTGGTTCCGTAGGGCGTGGGTTCCGGGGTTGGGGGCTGGCTCATGGGTTCTGGCTCCCGCTTTGGCGCTGTGACATGCACATCCTCTCAAGACAATCGGCCCAGCCTACCAAGACCTCAGGGCGCATGTCGGTGACGCGCCGGCTCTGCTGAGACACGCTGGGGTGGACACGGTTAAGGTTGACGGCGGATGAATCCGTCAGCCTCGAGCCGTTCGACGGTGGTTTTGAGTTCGCCGGGTTCCAGGTTGAGGCTGCCTGCTGCGACCTCGAGGCGGGGATCCTTGCGAAAGAGCTCGAGGGTGCGCTGCCCGGTATAGCCGAATTCGCCGCGAAAGCGCATGGCGAGTTCGGTCATGGGGTTGAGGGCGTCTCGGCCGCGCAGGGTGAGGCCGTAGCGGCGCTGCTCCCAGTCGGACGGCTCGGTCGGCAGCTTGAGGTTGGGGGGGCGTGAACAGACGCTATAAAAACCGCTGTCGCTGGCGTCTGTGACCCTTGGGTGGGCTTCAATGAGCTGTAGGTAGGGTTTACCCGCACGGTAATAGCGAACCGTGCCGGGGCTCAACTCGAGGCCACTGAAGGTGTCTAGCTCGACCTCGTGGCTGATCCGCAGGTTCAGGAGCAACCCGAGCAGACTGCCGACGATGAGGCTCGGCAGGACGTAGAGGCTCAGCTCGGCCCGTTCACCGAGGTTGAAGAGTGCTCGCAGGGCCAGCATCCCGCCTCGCGCCCGTGCGTCGCTGCCGCTTTCGCTGTAGAGCGCGCCGCAGAGTTGCCCGTGGCTAAAGAGCAGAAGGCCCTGCCGCGCCGGGCCGGTGAGCGTGAGCGCGCCGCTAAAGCGATCCTCCTCGAGGCGCAGGGTGAGCGCACGCAGGTCGGTCTCAGTGGTGCTGAACAGAGGCGTTTCGAAGAGTGTCGGGAGTGCCCGGAAGCCGCTGTGCGGTGCGTCGAGGGTTTGGAGCGGCAGCGTGGGGAGGGTCAGGCTCTCGGCGTGCGGCCAGAAGTCGAAGCGCGCACCGCTAAGGTCGATATCGAAAGTGCTGCCGAGTTCGGCACCCTCCAAGTCGGTGTGGGAACGCGGTTTGCCGCGCCTGAGCAGCACGAGTGAGGCGCTCTCCCCGCTCAGGACTGCCAGCGTGCCCGTAGCTGTCGATGCGTCCAGCATGCCCAGGAGGGCCCGGCTGCTGAGCGGTCCAAGCCGACCGCTCAGGCTCGTCACGAGGAGTCCTCCGCCCTTTGGGACCTGTGCAGATGCGAGAGCATGGCCTCGAGCAGGCGCCGATCCTCCTCGAACGAGAGACGTGAATTCGCCTCTTCGGGGGTAAAAAACCCTCCGGCAGGAAAGAGAAACTCGCGCAAAACCGGAGTATCGGCGTCGGTCAGGAGCAGATACCAGGTGATCTCGCGGGGCACACCCCGAGCATTCTCATAGTGTGTAGTCTCGTGGAGTGCCTCGTCGGGACAGGTTGCAACCACGCCCGCCTCCTCCTCGACCACGCGCAGCGCCGCCTCGAGCGCCGTTTCACCGGGGTCCAAATGGCCTTTGGGGAAGACCCAGGTTCCCTCGAGGTGCTGCAGGAGCAGCACAGCGCCGTCATGGCGAAAGACCACACCACCTGCGCCGCCAACTTCAGTCTGCACCGGCTGCTCCAGGTATGGGGGGAAAGAAGAACCTGCTCATGACGTCATGCTACCAAACACTTCACAAAAACCGTCTGCAAATCTGCGGCAAGCATGGCTGAGGCTGCCGCTATCATCCCTGAAGCACCCCACGCGAAAAAATGGCTGATGCCAGGCGCTCTGCGGCTGACCCTGTATGAGGTGGCCTGAGTGTGATACGACTGAGTGTAGGTCGACTGGGCATGGTGACCAAGCTCAAGGCGACCATGCGCTGAGGGCGGCGTCAGTTGGATGTGCCGGGTAGGTCAGCGAGCGTACCGCCCGGTGACAAAAAGGCCTCGATACCGTCCGCGAGAGCTTCAGCCAGGGTCTGCTGGTAATGCGTGTCAGCGAGTTTGGGTCCCTCGACGGGGCTATTGACGAACCCTAGCTCGACCAGGACGGCGGGAACCCGGGCGTCGCGCAGCACCACGAAGTAGTTGTTACGGATGCCACGATTCTCGCTCTGGGTAAACGCCACCAAGTCATTTTGCACTGTATCGGCCAGAATGGTGCTGTAAGCCAGGTTTTCTTCGCGCAGGAGGTCGCCGTCGATGCTCGCCGCTTCCTCTTGCGCCGAGGCCGTCCGTTCCAAGCCGACCTCGCCCCCCCCGTTTTCCAGCACCGCGAGGTCGATGACCGAGTCGTCCTGAGGTTCACCGAAGACCCAGGTCTCGATGCCCTGTGCGCCCGCAACTTCGGTCGAGTTGGCGTGGAGCGACACGAAAAGGTTGTGTTCAGAAGGCACGGCGGAGCGGGCGCGGTCCTCGAGCTCGACGAATGTGTCGTCGTCGCGGGTCATGGCAACGTTGATACCGCGCGACTCGAGTTCGTCGCGTAGCAGCAGCCCGACCGTCAGGACGAGGTCTTTTTCGACCACGTACTCGCTCGAGGTTCCCGGATCCTCGCCGCCATGCCCGGGATCGATCACGACCGTTTTGCGGATATTCGCGGGCCGCCGCACGGGAGCAGGTTGCGGAGCAAGTTCGTTGAGGTCGGCCACCGCTTCCCCGCGCAGACTCGGGGCAAAGTCGATGTAGAGGGTCTCTTCGCTTCCCTCACCGCCGAGTCGTCCCACCTCGAAGCCGCGCCCACTGGCTACGATCGGATAGCGGGTACCGACGATGAGCGCCCACTGGTCGGGGCCGAGTTCGCTGAAACCGAGGCTCGAGAGCTGCGGCCCGTCGGGGCGCTCGCTATACGTCTCGGCCCTTGCCCCGCGAAAGAGCACGATAAAGTTGTCACCTTGCGTGGCGAGTTCGTAGGTGACGCCCGCTGGAATGTCGATGGCGACGCGGGTGTAATCCCCGTGCAGGGCGTAGCGCGGCGCACCGAGCGCAATCAGCGAAGGGTCGGGGGGCGAAACTGGCGGGGGCATGAGGGCCGCTGTGCTGAAGTCTATGGCTGCCATGCGCGCGGTTTTGTTCCACAGCACCGTGCCTCCAAAGGCCTCGACGAGCGCTTTGAGCGGCAGGTAGCTCGAGCCCGCTAAAATGGCGCTCGGCCCGGCCCGTGGGACGCTGTCTACCGTAAGCGCACCGTCACGTGTGTCGAGCGCCGCCTCTACGTCGTCGGTTGCCAGGATGTCTACGGTCTGGCCCGCCTTTTGAAAGCGGAGCGTGCCGGTGTCCGGCAGGTAGCTGGACTCGAGGCCCAGGGCGCTCGTCAGGATGTCGGTGCGAATGTAAGCGTTATCCGGTCCCTGGGGCGCGCTGAAATAGCACGCGGTTTCGCCGCTCAGGAGGATACCGTCTACCGAGACGTATGCGTCGCAGCTTTGGGCCTCTGCGCTGTTCCCGAAGAGAACGGCAAGAACGAGCAGCAGACTACAGAGGATGAGAAGCTTGGGGCGCAGGGAGTGGGAGCGCGTCACGACATGAAAGTCTAGCACGGGGTTTTTTGCTTGATGCTGTGACAACGCTGAGAGAAAGTGTTCATGAACGCCTTCATGAAGAGGTCATGTTCTGTGGTCCGAACCCTTATGCTTGGCTGCATGACGACGCTTCTAAGAGCTCGGCTCTTTCACACACCGAAAGATCCTTTTGTCGAGGAGGATGCGCTCGAGACGCTCGACGGGGCCGTCGCCCGCGAGGGCGACCCGATCGAGGCGCTAGGCAGCGGGACGGAGCAGCGTGTGCGCTTTACGGGGGTGCCCGTGCTGGGCGACGGTCAGGACTATCTGCTGCCTGGGTTTGTTGACATGCACGTGCACTATCCGCAGCAGAGTGTGATCGGGGCGATGGGTCTGACGCTGCTCGACTGGCTGCGTGAGCGCACCCTGCCCGAGGAGGCGCGGCTCGGGGACACCGACCACGCACGCCGCGTAGCCCGGCGCTTCGTGCGGGCACTGGCGCGTAACGGGACGACCACAGCGCTCGTTTTCGGTGCGCATATCCCGGCGGCGCAGGAGGTTTTCTTTGAAGAGGCCGAGGCGTCGGGGCTGCGCCTCACGAGCGGTCTGGTTCTCGGTGACCGACTCTTGCATCCGGCGCTCGAGGCCGACGCCGAAACCTCGTACCGGGAGAGCGAAGCCCTGCTGACGCGCTGGCATGGGCAGGGGCGAATCCGCTACGCCGTGACCCCGCGCTTTGCCCTCTCCTGCAGCGAGACGGTGCTCGAGGCGGCCGGGGCGCTCCTTTCGCGCTACCCGGAAGCCTTTTTTCAGACCCACCTGAACGAGTCCAAAGCTGAAATCGAAACGGTCGCCGGGCTCTTCCCCTGGGCGCGGGATTACCTGGAGACTTACGAGCGCTATGGCCTCGTCACCGAGCGCTCGGTCTTTGCCCACAACGTTCACGTCGGCGACAGCGAACTCGCCCGGCTTGCTGCGGCCCGTGCAGCAGTGGCCCACTGTCCAAGCTCCAACATGTTTATCGGCAGCGGACTTTTTCCGCTCAAGCGGCACCTGGCACACGGCGTTCGGGTTGGACTCGGCAGCGATGTGGGAGGGGGCACCGGCTTCAGTCTCTTCAAGGAAGGGCTCATGGGCTATCAGGGGCAGATGCTCTTGCCGGACGGGTACGCGCTCTCGCCCGCGCACCTGCTCTACCTAGCGACCCGCGCCGGGGCGCTAGCTCTTGGGTTCGACGATATAGGGGACTTGCAGCCCGGAAAGCAGGCCGATCTCATCCTCGTGCGCCCGCCCGAGCGAAGCACGCTGGCCGAGGTGCTGGCGCAGAGTCCATCGGCTGAAGCGAGCCTGGGGGCGCTCTTTACACTCGCCCGCGAGGAGTGTATCCGTGAGGTCTTCGTCGCGGGCGAGCCGATTCTAGGCCGCCTCGAGGCAGCCTAGAAGATCATGGGTCTAGCCGAGCTGCGGGGCTTTTTCTGTTTCGTGCTTTGCCTGCCCAAGCGACTCGTCGATCAGGGGCAGTTCCGGGGTGCGCCGCTCGAGCTGGCTGCGCTCCTCGAGCGCCCCCTGGAATGAACGCGCGCCGAGCAGACGGTTGGCGTCGTGCTCGAGTTGATCGAAGACGTTGCGGTAGCTCCGGGTCAGTCCGTCGATCGCTTGCGCCGTGCCGACGAAGTGCTCCTGCACGTCGCTCTTGTACGCGTTAAGCTCCTCGGTCTTGGCCTGAAGTTTGGCCCGGAGCGCCTTGGCTTCGGGGTTATCGCGGCCCTGAAGGCGAAAGTAGCCGTAGGTGAGAAGGGCTCCGACAGCAAAGGCTGCGAGCAGCTGCAAAAATTGGATCATGAATCCTCCGCAAAGCGCCCTGTTTTTCGGGCGCGGACGCCTCAGTCTAACGTAGGCCTGGGCCGAGGGGGAAGAGCTACGCGCTGACACTGCGACTGCCAAGCGGGTGTTTGAATGAGGTATGGGCCGGAAATGTGCCGCCTGACAAAGGGCAAACGGCTCGGTGCACGCTTTCTCGCGACGACCTGCGGGGAGCAAGTGTCCCTGCGCTGCGCCCGATATCTTTTAGATGGCGCAGCGGTAGAGTTAGGTGTGCCCGATCCGTTTACACGGAAAACCTACCTGCACGCGGTGGACGACCCGGTTTTGCCTGTTCGCTTTTCGCTCGGTAAACGGGTGCGCGCCCTGCAGTTTCAGGCGTTTTTCAAGGGGCTCGAGACGACTGCCGAGGGGTTCATGGGCCGCGCTGACGGGCTAGAGCTGGTTGTTCTGACCCCCTCGGACTGGCGGCGACAACTCTCGGCACCCTACGGCTGGGGTCTGACACGCCGCAGCGAAACGGGCGTGAGCGTGGCGCTGCCTGCGGGCTATCCGCCGCGCCTGATCGCGAAGTGGGACGCGGTGCGGCTGCGGGCGGGGCGCGCGGGTGTTCGGGCACCGGGCAGCGTCCCGGCCTTTCTGGACGCGCTTTTGGGTCTCGAGTGGGCGCACGCCCGGCTCCTGCTGACTTTGCCCGGCAAGCGTCCGAAAGCTTGGCTCCGTGAGCTGGGAGCTTGCTACCTCTATCAGCGGGTGCTTCGGGATCAGGGCGACACCTACATGCTCGAGACGCTCGACGCCTGGGCGCGGCTCGAGCATGCCGGGGGCGCGGAACCTGTGAGCGAAAACGCTGCCCAAGACGAGCTCGAGCCCCTTGGCCCCAACAGCCTCGGCGCTGACTGGGACGACACCGCGCCTCCAGCCTCGCCCCGGGATTTTCTCTACCCGCGCAGCCGGATGACGCTGCCCACGCTGCTGGTCGCGCAGGGGGCGCTCTGGCTCGAGGCGGCAGTACTGGCCGAGCAGGAAGGCCGGGAACTCAGTCCCGAGGACGTGCAACGGGTGGCGAAAGCGACCCTCAAGAATCGTGCAGTGCCGCTGTAGGTGTATCGGGAGAAAGCGTGCCGGGACGGCTCTTGAGGCGGTGCTCGCTGAGCAGTTCGGCGAGCGCGGCGGCGTTTTCGACCCCCTCGAGGCGAGGCTCGAGCCAGTCTGCGACGCGACCGTGCAGGGTCGGGCGCTCACCGAGAGGGACCATCAGCAGCGCAGCGCGGCGCAGCAGTTCGTTGCGAAAGCGCAGCTCCACTTCACCGGGCAACGTGCTCGGCTCGGTTCGCATCAGGAATCCTTCGCCCAGGAGCGCGTCGATGTCGGCCTGGGCGCGCTGCGCGAGCGCTTCGGCGAGGCTCAGCCAGACGCGTTCGCCCGCTAGGGCAAGCTGCGCGAGCAGATAGCGCTGGGCACCCGGTAGCATGTCGAGCCGCGCCTGTAGTAGCGATGTGAGTGAGCCGGAGAACGCGCCCGTGCGAGCATTGTTGAGCGTGCGACCGAGTTCGATGGTGTAGGCGGGGTTGCCGCCAGTCTCGCTGACGAGCGAGGTGACGACGAGTTCTAGTGCCGGATCGACGAGCTGCCCGAGGATGTCGAGACAGGCTCGAGTGCTGAGTGGTGAGAGTGTGAGGATCTGGGCACCTGTCGTCACGGGCGGCTTGCGGCTTAGACGCAACAGCAAGAGCGGGACCGACGCCCCGCGCAGCGCGGTAATCAGCGGCTCGAGCAGCGCGCTCTGTGGTCCTTGCTCGGCAATCAGTAGCAGGGGCTGCGCGGCGTCACTCAGTTCGCTTAAAAGCTGCTCCGGGTCCTGGGGTGCGCCGGAGATGACCTGAAGCTGTCCGGCCAGACTACTCACGGTTCGTTCGCTCGTGGGCTCGAGCCAGAGGACCCGAGCAGCCCCCTGCGTCTCGACCGCCTGACTGAATTCGCGGACCAGCCGTGTCTTGCCGCTGCCCGCCTCACCGACGAGCCAGAGTTCTTGCGGCACCGTCGTTCGCTTTACGCCTGCCAGAATGCCCCAGAGCTCTTGTAGCTCGACCTCGCGTCCGACGAACTCGAGGTGCGCGTAGGGGTCGCGTTGACGTGCCTCCTGTACGAAGCGCTGTGCCTGCGTGATGTCGGGAAATCCCGCCAGCGACAGAACTGGGCTCGGCAGGTAACGCAGGCTGTGACGGGTGGCGCGGTAGGTCTCGGGACCGACCCAGACCTCGCCCGGGGTGGCGGCAGCCTCGAGGCGGGCTGCTAGGTTGACGGCGCTGCCCATGACCGTGTAGCCCTTGATTCGGCCTGCGCCGAGGTCCCCGGCGATGACCAAACCCGTGTTGACCCCTGCACGTCCTTTAAGTGGATAGCCCTTGCTGCGACCGATGGCTTCGATCGCCCGCAGCCCTTCTGCAGCGGCTAGTACGGCCCGTTCTGGGTCGTTGGGGTGTGAGTGCGGCGCGCCGAAAAGTGCGATGAGGCCGTCTCCCTGAAACGCGTCGACGTAGCCGTCGTACTCCTCGATGATCCCCGCGACGACGGTCAAAACGTCGTCGGCGAGGTCGCGCAGCTTTTCCGGGTCGAAGTGTCGGGTGAGCGTGCTGAAGCCCGTTAGATCGATAAAAACAGCAGTGACGCGTCGGCGCTCGCGCCGGACCGGTGTCTCGTTAAGGGCCGTACCACACATGCCGCAAAAGCGCATCGCTGCCGGGTTGTCGGCTGCGCAGTTGGGGCAGCGTAGGCTCATGTTGCGTATTATACGCATGTTATGTCATGAGAGGTTATGGCTTACGTTTAGCCGATTTTCATCAAACTCTTACAAAATTGGGGCGGTGAGGGTAGGGGCCCCTAGCCGCCTCCAAGGCCAAGAAGCGGGGCCGGATCTTGGTAGATGATGTCGAAGTCGCGGATGCGCCCGAGGCGCAGCTGCAGGATGTTCGCCTCGATTATGCCGCCACCCAGATACCCCAGAATGTCGCCCTGAGCGACCTCATCGCCGATCTCGACCAGAGGGGTTTGCAAGTTGGTGTAGGCCGAGATGAGGTTGGGGCCGTGACGCAGCGCGACGGTGTAGCCGCTGTTGGCGGTAATCATCGAGGCGCGGTAGACCACCCCGGCCCGCACGGCGCGGACGGCGTTGCCCGGCTCGGGGGCGCGGAGCCAGACATCGGTCGCGCCCGCCTGACCGAAGGGGCGTACGACGACCGGATCAGGGAAGGGGGGCGTGTAGTCCACTGCGTTTTGCGGCTCGGGGGTGTCGAGGCTGCGGATGATGCGCTCGAGCCTCGCTGCTTCTTCGGCAAATTCGGGGTCTGCCTCGGCGGCAGCGTCGTTTTCGGCTGCTGTTTGCCGTGCGGCTTCGGCCTGGGCTACGAGCCGGGCAGTCTCTTCACGGCGGCGCTCGAGTTCGGCGGCGAGTTCGCCCCGCGCCCCGGTCAGGTTCGCCTCGATGCTGCTCTGCTCCTGCAGGAGCGCTTCGCGCTGCGCCAGTTGCCCTGCACGGGTACTACTTAACTCGGTGATGAGCGTTTCGAGGTCTGCCTGGGCCGTCTCAAGAGCGCCCTGGTTGGTGGCAAGCTGACGCGCTTCGCCCCGAAGGCTACGCACGCGGGCGGCGCGGGCCGTGCGGGCACGGTTCAGGGCGGCGCTCGTCTGGTTGAAGGTCTCGAGCAGCGCCACGTCCTGATCGGTGAGGCGCGAGAGGTAATAGTTCTTGACGCGCAGATCGAAAAGGGTGTCGGTCTGCGAGAGCGCGCCGAGGGTGCGCCCGCCCCGACGCTTGTGCAGACTCATAATCAGCTCCTGAAGCTGCCGCTCGAGGCGTTCGCTGCGTGCCTCGAGTCCCTGGATACGTACAGCTGCAAGGCGCTGAGCCCGCTCGAGCGTTTGGGTTCGGGCGCGGATAGCCTCTTGCTGTGCGCCGAGTTCGACGATCCGCGCCGAGAGGCGGTCGCGCTCTGCGAGCTGCGTGTCGAGGCGCGTGTTGAGGCGTGAGAGAGCGCTCTCGAGCCTGCTGAGTTCGGCTCTACGGTCCGAGAGAATCTCCTCGAAACCGGCAATCTGCCCCTCGAGGCGTGTGCGGTCGTCCCCTTGTTGCGCCGCGCCCAAATGACTCAAAGTAAGGAGCGCGCCGAGGACCAGGGTCAATCTCCTGGGGGTGCGCCGTATCAAAACTCCTCCTGCAAGTACTGCGATACCGACAGGGCGCTCCCAACGAGCCCTACGACCAGGGCCAGCGCCACGAGTAGCCCCGAGAGCTGGGCCAGCACAAGCGGGTCGCGCTCGAGGGGTAAAAAGCGCAGCGTTTCCGAGAGCCGCGCTGCGATGAACGAGTAGCCGGGCACGACCAGCAGCACCGTCAGGAGGGCACTGAAAAGACCTAGAAATAGCCCCTCGAGCAGAAAGGGCGAGCGGATAAACGATCTCGTCGCGCCGACCAGGCGCATCACCTCGATCTCGTCGCGCCGTGCGGTAATGGCGGCCCGAATCGAGTTGACGATGGCAAAAAGGGCGCTCGACAGTAAGACGATGATCAGTACCGAGCCGATCAGGCGCAGTGCGTCGTTGATCGCCAGAAACGTCTTGACCGCGTCGCCTCCGTCCTCAACCGACTCGACACCCGGCAGGGTGCGCAGGGCGGTGGCGACCTGTTCGGTCAGGGTGGGGTCGGTGAGCTGTAAGTAAAGCGTGTAGGGAAGCGGGTTATTGACCTCGCGGCTCGGCCCGGCGATGTAGGGCAGTTCGCCGACGAGTTCGCTCAGCGCCTCGTCGGGTGAGACGAGGCTCGCTCTGACCACGCCGTTCCAGCCTTGAACGGTCTGGAGCACGCGTTCGGGAGCGGCGTTCGGAGAGAGGTAGGCCGCGAGCTCGAGCTCGTTTTGTAGTTCGCCCAGGTTCAGGTTGACGTTCAGGCTGAGCAGGGAAAACGCTGCCAGAATCGTCAGGGACAGCGTCATCGTCGTCAGGGTCGAGATGCTGGCAATCCAGTTCTTGCGAATGGCGCGCAGGGCTTGACTAAGGGCGTACATCAGGAAAGGATCCTCCGGCTGGGTGGTGATGTGTCGAGATCACGTGTTGAAGTCACGCGTCAAAGTCGCACGTATCCTTGGGTTATACCAAAAGCATCCCGTACGCCTGTGAGACGGGTTTTGCTAGACTAGAAATTATGACTGTCAAACAAAGTTTCCTGCGGGCGCTGCGGCGCTTTTTCTCCACGGTGGTGTCGCTGCGCTGCCCGGCCTGTGCGCGGGGCAAGATCGCCGCTGGACCCTTCGGGATCCAGGAGCAGTGCCCGGTTTGTGGCGCACGTCTGGAGCGGGGAGACGAGGGACACTGGCTGGTCGCTTCGACGCTCAACTATTTTTTCAACGCGCTCATCTGCGTTGGTCTGACGGTCTATCTGGTGCAGCGGTTCGGCTTTTTTTCTGGTCTGGCCTGGGTCATCGTGAGTGTCGCGCTGCTTCTCGCACTTCTGCTCTACCGACCCTCGAAAGCCTTGGGGGTATGGATTTTGTGGCTTTTCGGTTTTGTCAAATGAGCTCTGCTGCCATGCGCACAAAAGAGGCCGGACGCAAAGTCCGGCCTCGAGCCTCCTACATTCGCGCCTAGCCCAGCACTAGTTCAGCGGTTCGATCCAGATGTTGCGGTAGCGCACCTTTTTGCCGTGATCCTGCAGCACGATAGGTCCACGGCTCGAGCCCTCAGCCGCGCCCAGCGTCGTCGAGCGCGGAATCGCCGTGCCGTAATGGACCCGTTTGCCGTTCCAGTAGACCGTCACGTAGGCGGGCTTGACCTTTTTGCCCCCGGAGTACTGGGCAGCGCGGAAGATGATGTCGTAGCTTTGCCACACCCCGGCTGCGCGGCTGGCGTTCTGGCTGGCGTTCCGGACGCCGTAGACCGCGCCTGCGTCGTTGGCTCCCGACAACGTGCGCCCGTACGAATCGAGAATTTGCACTTCGTAGCGGCCCTGTAAGTAGACGCCGCTATTGCCGCGTGCCTGCTCGGTCGTGCCCGATGGGCTGGCGGGTACGTTGAACTCGAGGTGCAGCTTGAAGTCGCCGAAGGTAGCCCTGGTGCGGAGGTCGTTGGCCCCGACGGTCGCACCCGGTAGAACCTCGAGCGTGCCACTGTTGATGGGCCAGAGCTTGCCGCCGCTACTTTCAGGAGTCCAGGCCGACGTGCTTGTGCCGTTAAAGAGGACTACCCGGCTGCTGGGTGTGGTGGGAAGCGTACTTGCCAGCGACTTGATCTCGATGTTGCGGTAGTAGACCTCGGCCCCCTCGGCCTGGAACAGGATACGGCCCCGGGTCAGCGGGTTGCCGCTCGAGTCCTTGAGCGTGCCTTTATTGACCACGGTGCCGTTGACGATGTGGGTGGCTTCATTGCCCTGCACGATCAGCTCGACAGTGTTCCAGCCGGTCAGCGAGTCCCGCGTCTGACTCTTGGCGACCTGTACGAACGAGCCGGATCTGGTGGTGTAGGGTGTGCCGCCTGCCTGATAGCGCACGGGCGAGGCTGTCGTCGAGGCGACGGTCGTCGTGAGTGTGGGGCCGCCGATCAGCCAGAAGTCGCCAGTGTCGCCCTCCTGCACCTGAATTTCGCTGCCGGTGGGCCAGACCTTGTCGCTGCTGCCCGCGTGATAGATCACGCCGCTGTCGCGCTTGGCGGTAGCCCGGGGCGCAAAGCGTTTCGTACCCCACTTGTACTGAAAGCGCAGATGGTAGTTGCTGTAGGTGTTTTCGGTTACGAGGTAGCCAAAGGGCTGCGTCGCGCTGGTCGCAGGGATGTCGTTGATATGCAGCATGCCGTCCTCGACCTTGAAGACGCCTTTGGGATCGTTGTTTTTGCCGAGGCCCGAGAGGTAGGTGTCCCAGCCGCTCAGGTTGACGCCGTTAAAAAGCTTTTGCCACTCGCCGCTCGAGGGCGTGGTGCCTGCCGGGGTCAGGGTAATGCTGTCGAGGGCAAGCGCGTACCCGCCGCTGCGGCTGTCTTTACCCGTTACGGTGAAGCGAAATCCCTTGTTACCCGCCGAGGCGAAGGTGACTGTGCCAGCGTTGACCGTGGCAAACTGCGCGGACGCCGAATACTGGTTGACGGGTGATCCCCGGTTAGTAAAGCCCCCGCTGGGGCTCTCTGCGGTAGCAAACTGGAAGATCCCCCGTTTGTCCCAGTTCTTGACCCGAATCGTGACGGTGTACGCACCTGCCTGGGGCACGCTGGCGCTGTAGGTGATCTGCGCTCCGCTCCCACTTGCGCTCAAAAAAGCACATCTCCCGCCGCTACAGGTGGCGTCGCTCGAGGTGGCACTGCTGCCCCTGCTAACCGAGGCTACGCCGAGCGACTCGACTTCGAAAGACGTGCTGCTGGCCTGTGCCGAAAGGGTAACCTCACCCTCGGGTGTGAGGGTTGCGCAGGCCGTGAGCAGTAAAAGCAGGCATACTACGAGCTGAAAGCGAATGAACCAAAACCTTCTCGAGTGCTGCATGTCAAGACCTCCGGCGCGTCGCTGGACCAGGCGACCGTCCTTTCGTGCTGGCGCACGTCTGCTTGACCGATGCTGCAGAGGCGTGCTGCTTAGGATTTACCCTAGGGGTGCGGGTGAGGTGCCTTTTGTTAGATTCTTGACTCGTGCCGGACGTGTGAAAAAATTAGTGCCACCAGGGTGAGAATGTAGGGTAGTAGGCCTGCACGATCGCCTGGAAGAGAAAGTAATCGACGATGAGATGCACGACGAGTACCCACAGGAGCACACGGGAGCGTTCAAACATTGCACCCTGCGTGAGCGCGAAAAGGTAGACCAAGATCGGTCCAACGCCGCGAAAGGCCATGGTCCAGAGAACTGTGGTGTAGATGACCGCCTGAGCGAGGTTGGCGGTACGGGCTGGAAAAAGCTGACGTAAGACCGCGTACCCGACGTTGATAAAAAAGAGCTCGTCCCAGATGCCGACGAGGTTGATGCCGATAAAAAGGCGCAGGAGGGCTTCGTTGTCTGGCTGAGGCGGTAACGTCCAGTTGAACGGGACTTCGGGGCTAAGCACACCGAAGTAGAGTCGAAGCGCCCCCCAGGCCAGAGGTACGGCGAGCAGGGTATAGAAGACTTCGAGCCGGTCGATATGCCGTGGCCAGAAAGCGAAGGTAATGGGCCTAGGCCGCTCGTGCCACAAGATGAGCGTCGGTAAGAGTAGCGCTAGGCTAAAACACGTACCCAGGAGCAAAAATCCCCGGTTGCTGGTATCTGTCGTGACGGGAGCCAGAGACAGTACCAGAAGGGCCGCCGCCAGCGCCCCGTAGCGTTTTCGCCGTTCGGGGGGCTCGAGCGTCAAGGCCCATATAAAAGTGACTACAAAAGGTATGCCCCAGAGCCACGCGTCGAGGGCAATCCACAGCACCGCTGCCCCGAGCAGACTCAGGAGCGTCAGGTACGTTGTCCGCTTGATGGGGGCAGTCGGTGCTGCGGGCACAGAGCATCTTACCCGTCGTTGCCCGTGCGGGGGCAGGTATGCTAGGGGGCGTGCCCGAAGCTGCCCTGTCTCGCCGAACCCTTGCCCACAATGTCGCGTCGCTTCGCGCCCGTCTGGAGCCTGGTACCGAGATATTGGCTCCAGTCAAGGCCAACGCCTACGGGCACGGCGCGGTCGGCACGGCTGCGTCGCTCGCCGACCTTGGCGTGTCCTGGTTCGGGGTGGCAACCGCTGGCGAAGCGCTCGAGCTGCGTTCGGGCGGCGTCAGGGGTAACATCCTCATCTTTACGCCGGTCTACGAGGGTCTCGAGCCCCTGATCGACGCGGGCATCCGGCTCACGGTGGCGGATACGCAGAGTGCCGAAGCTGTCGTACGCGCTGCTGCGGGCCAAGCTGCCTATGTTCACCTTAAAACCGACACCGGTATGGGCCGACTGGGTGAAGGGGTAGAGGGAACCCTGAGAACAGCGCAGCGTCTGGACGGGGCCAAAAACGTGGTGCTTGAGGGTCTCTGGACGCACTTCGCTTGCTCTGACGACGCCGACCGTCGCTACACCGAGATGCAGCTCGGGCGCTACCGGGACGCGCTCTCGGCGCTTGAGCGCTCGGGTATCGCGGTTCCCCTCAAGCACACCGCCAATTCGGCAGCGACTGTCGCATACCCCGAGTCGCACTTCGATCTTGTCCGGCCTGGGATCGCGCTCTACGGTTACCACTCGAGCCCCTATAGCGCCACGCTCGCGCCGGAACTCACGCCCGTCATGACGCTGACAGCTCCCGTGACCTTCGTGAAGCGGGTCAAAGAGGGACAGAGCCTCTCCTATGGGGCGCTCTGGACCGCGCCCGATGACACGACCATCGCCACGGTACGTTTTGGTTACGCTGATGGTTACCCGCGTGTCCTCTCCACCCGGCCCGCCGCGCAGGTGCGGCTGCACGGGCAGCTACGACCCATCGTCGGGCGCGTCTGCATGGATCAGTTGATGGTCGATGTCGGTGAGCTGGACGTACAGGTTGGCGACCGGGCGCTGATCTTTGGTCCGGCAGGTCCGACCGCTGAAGACCTGGGCGAAGGGGCCGGAACCATCTCGTACGAGCTGCTGGTGCGGCTGGGTCCGCGCATTGCCCGACGTTTCGTGTAGCGTTCGGAAATGGCGGGACTGGGGATCCGTAGCCTGGGCTGCGCGCTCCGTAGGGTGCTGGGCACCCGACCAAATCGGCGGCAATTGCCGCACTTTGTGCCATGCCTTCTGTATCCTGCGGGCCGGTGTTCCCTGCGATGGCTGCGCTCTGACTCCGCGAAAGACCTGAGTGTCCTATGTGAAGAACTTGAGAAAATCCCCAAGACTTTCTTGGTGCTCTCGCATAAAGACCATTTTCAGCCTGTTACGGTACAATGATAGTCGATCTGGTAAACTTCTACCAGCCACCGGAACAACTCGTGACACTATTCTTTAAGGAGATCTCTTGATCGACCTCACCGTTCCCCCAGCCAGCCTTTTAGACGACCTCAGACCCCGCACGCCGGCAGGCCTCCTCAGCCGACAGGAAAAAGACCGGCTTATCGAACGTGGTTTTCTGGGGCTCTACCGCTGGTACACCGCCCGTTCCCAGGAAACCCGTAACTGGAATCCGGACAAATCGTTTGAGTGGCGCAAGCTCCGTAAGGATCTGTCCGATCCGCTCATGCAGATTCTGCAGGGCTTTTTCGCCGTCGAATACTACACGCCCGACTACGTCGACGAAATTCTGAACCTCGTGCGCCGCAGCCACGGACGCAGCCACTTCCAGCTGCGCTGGGGTGCCGAAGAGGAAAAGCACGCCGACACCTGGGAAAACTCACTGCTTTTCTCGCAGCAGCGCAGCCCCGCCTTTATCGAATCCTATAAGGAAGACCTGCGCTCGTCGGTGCACCGCTCCCGCTGGCCCGACGACGCGCTGCGTAACCTCGTCTACACGGTGTTTCAGGAGCGGGCTACGCAGCTCAACTACCTGAACCTTCTCAAGATCGCGCAGGGCAAGTCGGATAAGCCGCAGCATAAGGGCGACGCCGACCCGGTGCTGGCACGCGTGGCGCAAACCATCGCTACCGACGAGGCGGCTCACTACAATTTCTTCCTCGAGGGCGTGCGGCTTTTCCTCTACTACTACCCGCAGCGCACCCTCGAGGCCGTCCGCGACGTGATCACGCACTTCACCATGCCCGCCCACGACATCGTGCCGGACTGGGACGCCTTCAACTACGCCGTTTACAAGGCAGGTGTCTACGGTCCCCGTGAATACGCTCGCGACGTGGTACAGATCGTTTTTCGCAATCTGGGCATCGAGAGCCGCAAGAAGCTCGAGGAAGGCATCAAAAAGGGCCGCATCGTTCCGACCAAAAATGACGATGGCACCCACCAGACCGCCATCTGGCAGACCTTCGACTACGGCCTCGTCGAAGGCGACGTGAAGCGCGTTCACGACAAGATTCTCAAGTACGAGCAGGAGACCGGGCGCTACGAGGTGGACCCGTTCGACTTTACGCCGAACCCGGAGTGGCCGAAAGAGTAAGCTCAGATTTGACAAGAAATCCCGCCTGAGCTGGAAGGCGGGATTTTTTATAAGTCAATCATGGTTCTTGTAGTTCTAAAATATACGCGTCGCAACGAGATCGTGGCAGGTTGAAAACTTTCTCAAAATCACCATAAGCATCATAAAAATCGCTGAACAGATCCTTGTTGAAATCTATGCGTGCATTTGAAACTTTGAGGCTGTTACGGTATTTTTCTACTCTGAAGCGAGTTAGCACTGAGAAATCGCCATTTGGATTGAGGATATGAGCATGAATCCAATCGTTTCTTTCTGCGACGTCAAAAACCTTCTTTAGCGCAGCTAGTTTGGGCTTATTCTTTTCGGGGGAGTGCGCTAAAAGTTTTTCGAGTTTTTCCTTCTTGCGCCCCGCAGATTGTGGGTTCCATTCCAAGCAATTTGCTTTGGCTGGCCCATCAGAAAATTCGTATATCGCTACTTCCAACATCAGCTCGAAATTTGACCAGAAGGCGATGAAACAACCGAATTCATACATAAATCGTTGCGTAGGATGAAGATGCTCTAGTGACAAAATAATCTCCGGTTCTCTGAAGAAACGTGGTTACTTATTCTACCAAGCATTCATTACCGCTTGGGTCAGTGAAACTTTTCGCCCCCCTCGAGCATCTCCAATATCTTCTCCATCCGCCGCCGCCGAGTTTCCGGCTTTTTGGCAGTTTGCAAGCGGTAAAAGATCGCGTAGCGGTTTTGCCTGTTGAGGGTGTCGAAAAATGCTTTGGCTGTGGGGCTCGCCTCCAGAGCCAAAAGAAAGTCCTCGGGTAAGGTCATCTCGCTTGGTGGAGCGTAGGCGGCTTCCCAGCGCCCGTCGGCCTGGGCGGCACGGACGTGAATCAGACCCGCTTCCTGCATGCGGCCCTCGGCGGTGAGGCGCTCGACATGCTCGCGATTGACTTTCGACCAGGTGCGTCCTTTGCGGCGCGGCGTGAACCGCTGCACATAGGCCTGTGCGTCGAGGCTTTTGCTGATGCCGTCGATCCAGCCCCAGCAGAGTGCCTCGATGACCGCCTCCCGCCAGATAATGCTCTGCCTTCCCGAGCCCTTTTTGTACATCTTGATCCACACTTCGGGTTCGGAGGCGTGGTGCTGCTCGAGCCACGCGCCGAAGTCGGCGGGTGTAGCAAAGGCGTGCGTGCGGGTTGGGTCGGGTTCAGGCATGAAAAGTTACGTCAGTCTATCCCGGTTTCTCTGTGTTATGGCGCACGCGCCCAGTGCTGTGTCGATCATGTGCCCCGCTGCGGTTGCCCTGTTCGGGAGCGTCTAGAGTAGGGCGTGGCCGCTTTCGACTACGATCTGGACTTCAAGACAACCGATTTTCGGGCGCACCCCGAGCTTTACCGGGTCGGCAAGGGCGAGCAGGGCGTGCTTCTGGTCGAGCCCTACAAGAGCGAAATCCTGCCCCACTGGCGCTTCAAAACGCCGGAGGTGGCAGAAGCGTCCTCCAAGAAAATCTACGCGATGTTCGAGGCGTACCTGGAAGTCGAGGATTTTCCGGGTGCGGACATGGCGCGCAAATTCTTGCAGATGGGTTGGACGCGCTCGCGGCGCTACGCCAACCACAAGGGTGGCAAAAAGTACGACGGTCCCGTGCCCGACGATAAAAAAGGGCAGAGTGGGGCACATGGGAGAGCCGTGCTACCTAGAGAGATCGACGAAGTCAAGGCTGCTTCAGCGGAGATCTTTTATGCCCGCTACCTTCGGGCTCGGGAGCACCCAGAGTATAAAAGGCAGCGGGCGGAGCATATCGCGCGTTACGAAAAGGTGAATGAACACCGTGCCAAAGCCGAACGCCGCTAATCCACCCGGCGGATGCCCAGAGGCAGCTCCGACAAGACGTTTGGAACGATGGCAACGTAGAGATTGTTCGCGTTGACGTCTCGCGGCAAACGGAACTGAAAAGAGAGCTGGCTGTCTCTTGGAGAGACCGAGCTGACCGTTCGCAGGGTGCGCTGGCGACCGATTCCCTGGACTTCTATAAGCTGCACGCTCTGAATGTTGTACCCGAGACCGAACGGGCTAATCGTACTGAAAAACTCGTCACGTTCGTCGTCCAGCAAGACGTCGACGGTTCTCAGGAGAGTGCTGCCGCCGATGCTGGCGCTTAGAACGAGGGGCGACTGGGCTGCCAGTTCATTAAATTCGAGCGGCTCGAGCCCGAGGCTATCAGCTGCGTCGCTGCCGAGCAGAAGCTCGACGAAGCTCTTGACCGCTGTGAAAGGGTCAACGCGGTAGTACTTACGCAGCTGATAGTCCGCCGGGTTGTTGTCCGCAATTTGCGTCGTGACCGACGCCAGATCGAAAGTCATCTCGTAGCCTTCGCGCACCTCGAAGAGATCGAGCTTCCCGAACGGAACCCGGACGCTCAGCAGCACGTCGGCGAAGACGCCAGCCTTAAGATCACGGATCGTCGTGGCGAGGGTGCCCAGGCTGCCAAGCGACACGTTTCCCTGCGCGGTCAGATTACCGGCGCGAGTCAGGTTGGTGCAGCCCGCCGGAGGGCGACAATCGAAACCCAGTCGGACAGCGCCGCTGGTACGTGCCCGCGCCGAGAAGGTTCTCGAGCCCGCCCCGTAGCTACCACCCAGCGTCAGGCCTGGAGTCAACGTGGCCTCAAACGAAAAGCCCAACGCGCTGAAGGTCTGGGTCACACCATTACGAATCTTGCACGCGACGTCGAGCCCGTTGAAGTTTGTGTTGATGCGGTGGTTACCCGAGCTTACGGTGAGCTGGGGCGAAGCCGTGAAGAGGAAGCTGGCGCGACCTGCTGTGACGAAGGGAACTGGCAGATCAAAGACAAAGCGGAAGGTCGGACTCCCGGTATTAAGCGTAAAGCTCGGCGTGCCCAGATCGAAAGTGGTGGGAGGGGTGTCGCCGTTACAGCGGAAGGGACCGATGTCAAACGCCTGGGGCAGCACGCTGTTTCTGGTTTTGGGAGTGAAGGTGAAGGTGCCGTCCCGCGCACGCTGAACATTATAGGCACGCTTGACGTCTTCGGAAACGGTCACTTCTTCAGAGACGAGCTCGAGCGTCTCATATACCTTAAGTGCGCTAAAAATTGTAGCCATTGGTACAATCTCGAGGGTAACCTCGGTGCCTGTTGCGACGCTCCGGCTCGAGACGATCTCGCCCATGACCGGAAACCCTGTAGACGTCTTGCTGAACCACAGCTTGCCTACAGTCGGGGAAACATCTTGCAGGATAACGGTGTACGTCTTGCCAACATCGAAAGGACTGACCCCTACGGGGAATACGGGTTCGGCAACGATTTTGCTGCTCTCGATGCGAACCACCGTTTCAGCGAGGCTGCCGACCGAGGCCAGGATGGGCGCTGAAACTGCGTCACCAGAGCGAGCTCGGAGCAGAGCGCTGCCGACGGCATGCCCTTTAGCGTTTCCAGCCTGATCAACGCTTACGACAGCGGGATTACTGCTTTCCCAGACTATCGAGCCCTCGACAGGATTCCCTTCTGCATCGAGAGTCTGGGCGGTGAGGGTCTGCAGTGCGCCGATATTCTCGAGGAGCAGCGAGCCCTCTGGAACGACAACGCGCTCGGCACTTGCGCTAGAGGGCGGTTCAGTCGGAGGGCCGGACTGGCAGGCGCTGAGTGCGAGGGTGGCAAATAGACTTGACCAGCAGAGGTAAACTTTAAAGGTCACCGGGTATCTCCTTTTCTGCCTGGCTAGGCGCTAGACGAAGGTTGCGATGGGTAGGTTTGCGGATGACGTTTAGACACGAGCTTCACCCCTTTCTGATCCCTTAGCGCAGCCCCTGATGCTCGAGCTGCTTGACGACGTAGCGCCGCAAGCTCGCCCACGAGGCGAACGTCTGTTGCTGACCGGTTTTCAAATCGTGGAGAGAAAGACGCACAGTGCCGTCTTTACGCTGAGCGCGAAGGATAAAAGCGGCGCTGCCCCGGGTCATGGCGCTACTGTGGCAGAGGGGCGTTACGTGAGCGTTTCACCGGAGCGTTGCATGAACTGGGTCACATGGGATACGTCGGTTCGTACCCGGATACACGCTAGAAGTCGGGCAAGCTGGACAAGAGTGCGTCCCCGAGTTGCTCTACGTTCAGGGTGCAGCTGTGCGCCAGGTCTGAGAGGCCGGCCTCGAGTTCGGTATGAATGCTTAGCGGGACGTCACTTACGAGACTCGACATCGTTTTCATGATCGCCTGCATGACGGTTCCGCGTAGCCCTGGATCTTCGGCGATAAAAACGGCGTGGGCGATTTTTCGGCGATGCTGCTGTGCAAAATTCAGGAGGCCGAGCTGCTGTGGCACGGAGGGCGAAGGGCAGTCTCGCCCCACGAGAATCAGGCAAGCAAAGCTTCTGTCCAGCTCGTTGGCGAGCTGCTGCACGCGTGTGACGCCTTCGTCACGTACCGCTTTTAACCAAAGTTGGACCAAGACTGGAATGGGTGCCTCAGTTAAAACTGTAGCGACCAGATACTCGGGGGTATCGGGGTACGTAAGGATGCGCTGAAACTTTTCGGTCAGTGTGGTTTGGTCTGGGCTTGGCACATTGACCTCGGGTGGGAGGGCGGCGCCAAAGGCCGCTGGTCCTGTAGGTGCGGGCAAATATGATCGTGAGGGTGGAAATGTCCGAGGTTTAGGGAGTACCTGCTGAAGTTCGTTCCAGACGTATCCCGGGACGGCTTTGCGGCTGAGCTTGTCGGCGAAAGCCATGACCTGTTCGCGCTGCTGGGGATTGCCGTAGCGCAGCGCCGCGATGGCTACCCTGGCGCGGGCACGGTCGATGACCGTGTCTTCTAGGGCATAGAGACTTTGCCTCAGCGTAAGTTCACCTGCACCGAGTTCGCCGCTAGCGAAATAAACTTCTGTTAGGTAGCCCAGCACGACGGCGCGGTTGCTCGGGTCGTGAGTATGAGCCGCGAGCGACTCGAGGAGTTGTCGGGCGTTTTCGGGTTGTTCCAGTTCGAGATAGGCCTTAGCCAGGTTGATTTTGAGGATCTCGCTGGCATCGTAGTGGTCGATCGGCAGAGCTTTGACCGCCAGCTCGAGTGCCGCTTCAGGTTGATCCAGCTCAAGTTGACAGTAGAGATAGTTGGCTACGGACCACACCCACCAGTAGCGGTCGTGGTGCTGCTCGGCAAGCCGCAACGCGCGGAGGTAGAGGGGAGCCGCCTCGGTGTAGGCCCCGTTGCCGCAGTAGAGCCAGGCCAGATTGGAATGAAGCTGAATCACGAGACGCGGCTCGAGGGTGGCGAGGTCGCTTCCGAGGAGCGTCTCGAGCCGCGCCACCACACGTTCCTGCTCGCCTGAAAGAGCGCAGACATTGGCGTAGGCGAGGAGCGCACTCACGTAACTTTCAGGAAATACTTTGGTTACTTCCGAGGTCGAGGTGGAGAGTTCCAGCGCTGCCTCGGCACTTTTCAGGGCCGTACCGAGCTGACCCAGGCGAAGCGCCACATAGGTCTTCAGGATCAGCACTTTACGTTTCAAGGTGGGGTCTCGGGTGCCTAGCAGGGATTCGCAAATCTTCGCAGCTTCGTTGTAGCGTCTGAGGCTCAGGAGGGCGTCGGCTCTCAGGTAAGTAAGCCTGTCGAGCATGTTTCGGTTCGGCTCGAGAGCGAGCGCGCGCTCCAAGATGGCGAGGGCTTCGTGAGTGAGCCCTTGCGCAAGAAAAGTTGTTGCGGCCTCCTCGAAAGCGTCGGCTGCGTGCTCGCTAAGGTTGGCGTTCAACCAGTGCTCGGCGACGCTTAGAGGTTCCGCCGTGCCGGTTAGGGCCTCGGCCAACCGGGCGTGCAGGTAGTGGCGGCGGGTAGCTGAGAGGGAGAGGTAGACGCTTTGCCGCAGCACATCGTGGCTGAAGTGGTCTTCAAGGGTTAGACCCGCGGTTTCGGCCTCCTCGAGTGCACCGAGCACCGCGACTTCGGAGAGCCCGGTCACGCGAGCAAGCAGTCCGGGAGAGAAAACACCCTGCACGACGCTAGCAGCTTGAAGCACCCGCCTCACCTCTTCGGGCAGCGCGGCCAGCCGGCTCAAGATGAGTTCGGTAATGCGGCTCGGCACCTCGAGTTCGGCATAGTCCCGGGTTACCTCGTCGAGGTGGGTGTGCCAGTTGCTTCCCTCGGCGCGGAGCAGGGTGCTCTCAAACAGGCTTTTGAGAGTTTCGAGAGCAAATAGCGGGTTGCCTTGCGAGCGCTGATAGAGCCAGCGGCTAAAGATTTCCGGTCCTTCCGCTGCACCGATGAGTTGCCCCACAAGCTGCCGGGTTTCTGCTTCGCTGAGCGGGCCCAGCTGAATTTCGTCGAGACAGCCCTGTGATCGCAGGGCGGCGCGCGCCGCGTACAGGGCGGGAGTTTGTTCATGGAGGCGGTAGGCTCCGAAACAGCGTGACCGTCTTCGCAACACCAGGTAGATGAAAAGCTCGAGCGTCGCATTGTCGGCCCACTGCAAGTCGTCGAACACTAGGGGTGCCGCAAAGCCCTCACAGATGCGGGCTAGCGCGTCGATTAGACGCGCTTTGGCAAGCCCCGGCTCGAGTGGGCCGGGCGTGAGTTCGGGTGCGGTTTCTGGAATCAGTCGGGCGAGGTCTTCGCGGTAGTGCTCCAGCTCGGGCAGGCGCTTCAGGTTTGCCCGGATAAGGTCCACGACAGGGTAATAGGGTACGTGGGCAAGACCTTCACGGCAGCGACTCCAGAAGGCTCCGGGCAGACTTTCCTCGAGTAAGCGGGTTTTGCCTACACCAGGTTCGCCCGCAAGCAGCAAGGCGGCAGGTTGTGGCTCGCTCGCCTCGAGAAGTCGCGCCGTTTCCAGACCCCTGCCGACGAGTTTCGGTGGGCGCAGCACTGTTAGGGGGACGGTGTTCCGGGCTGGTGCGGGAAGAGCCGTGGTTCCCTGCAGGGGTTCTGCCTGTTGTATGACGCGAAAAAGCCGCTGGGTGCGCTCGAGAGGTTCGAGGTCGAGCTCATCTTCTAGCCGTTCAAGAAAGAGCTGGTAGCGCTTAAGCGCCTCGTCGCGCTGTCCGCTCAGATAGGCCTGCTCTAGATACCGGTTCAGGATGTCTTCGGCAAGCGGATCTCGTTCGAGCAACTGCTGGAGCAGTCCGGCGGCTTGCGCGTGCTCCTTATCCCTATCTAGCTCGAGAACGCGTTGCAAGGTTGCCTTTCGCCAAGCACTGAGCAAAATCTCCCGTTCGTTACCGCACCACGCCTCGAAGCCGGGGACATTCCCCAGAGGAAACCCGTCGAGCAGCGGACGTTGGTGAAGGTCTAGAACGGCTCCCCAGTCTTTTTTTGCAAGCGCCTCGCGCAGTAACCTCACGTCGCTGGCAACGCGCCAGCGCAGGCGCAGCGGTTCGCTGTCGAAGTCTTCAACCCACGCCGGTGCTTTGGCGCGGCTAATAAGAACGCGCAGACTGCGCCGGGCTCGCTGTTCGTCTTCGTCAGGCCAGAACACTCCCAAAAGCTCGTCGCGGCTGACCCAGTCGCGGGCGCAGGCGAGGTAGACGAGCAGGAAAAAGGGTTTATGGGGGGGAAGCTCCATGTGCCGCGCGCCCCACTCGAGGTGAGGCGTGCCCAGCAGGCGCACGAGGAGCGACATAGCTGAGTGTACTCGGCCTGACCAGGAGGCCTTATCTCAAGAGGTTACCCGTGAGGAAGTAAACGCGCCCCCAGCGCGCGCTGACCATTCTCGCCAGTCGCCCGCCTTGCATGCAGGACGGGTCGATATGCAGAGTGCAGAGATGGATGCGGGGCTGCAGACGAAAAAACGTGCGACTCCTGCCACCGACCCAGGGCACTGGGGGCGCGGATTGTAAAAAGCCGAGTGCCGCTCCAGGGGCGACAGGGCGCACCGTGAGGCTGGTGAGGTAAACCCTTACAAGGGCAAGGATGCCGAAACCTCGTTCGGCAAGTATTTCCTGAAGCCAGTCGAGATAATCCAGGCTGAACGCGACACCCGAGTCCGCCTTCGAGAAGGGCGTGCGGGGTCGACAACGAAGTTTAGACGCAGAATGGTCCCGGGATCACAGCGAACCTCGCCCTCAACAATGAGGGTCTTTCCTCTAGCGTCACTCTCGCAGACCCGTTACATGATTTATTCAGGTAACTGTACCGACGCATGGTTTGCTTTTCTGAAGCGGGTGCTGTTCGGGATAATGGGTGTTACGGGCGTCTGCGCAGGGAATCTGGTTTCAGGGCTCTTGCCTGGGGCAAAGCTCGAGCACGAACCTCTCGCTGTAACGGCCCCCGTTATGGCGCAGGCAGCAGCCACGGCAGGCCCAGCTTTTTCGCGTTTTGCGCCAACGCGGGTAGGCCGCGCCGCAGGTACGGCAGACGAGGCGGTAGGGTGCCGTCGGTAGATTGACTGTATCTGTATCGAAGCAGCGCCTCGGGGTCGCGCCGATGCGCTGGGCGACCTCACGCCAACGCGGTCCGTGCCCGGCGCGGTGGCCCGCCAAAGCGTGGGCGATCTCGTGTAGGAGGGTGTCCCGAACCGCCGCCTCGCTATTGAGGGCGACCAGCGGGGCCGAGAGGTAGAGCGTCTTGCGGCTGTAATCGCAGAGGCCGAAGGTGCGTTTGCGCCGGAACCAGGCAAGACGCCAGCCTTTTGCGCCTAGACCATGTTCACGTAACAGGGCGTCGCCAAGTGCCTGTGCGGACTCGAGCGTCACGCCCTCACCGGCGGCTGGCGCTTTGGGGCCGTCTCGACAAGCGCGTTCATAAACGGAGTCTACGATGCTCGGGGTTGGTGCGGTCTAGGCCAGGCCCAGCCACCGCAGAAAACGCGAGGTCGGGCTTGGTGGGGTTAGCTCGAGGCAGCGTTCACCTGTGGCTGCCGTGAGTTCGTTGCGGTAGAGCGCGATGAGGGTCTCGTTCAGGCGCTCGCCCCGGCTAAAGTGCCGGATAAAGATGGGGTTGAGCGTCGCCAGCAGGGGCTCGAGCGTGCCCACTTCGGGTAGTTCGCCGTGTCGCTCGAGGTGGTCTTGCAGGTATTCCCACTGCACCAGGTAATAGAGCCGTTCGGCGTCGCGGAGGCGCAGACCCAGCGCTTGCACTTCGGGGAGGCTGAGGGCCCGGAGGCGGCTCAGGCTGTAGCGAGTCGCGCTGAAGGCGCGCTCGAGGGCGCGGGTGTCGACGCCGAGGGCCGACGCGAGGCGCGCGCGTCCCCGGTTGTCCCTCTCGCTGGGGCGCACTTTTGTCCGCCTTAGGGGTGCCCATCCCAGGGGTTGTCTGCTGTAAGCCATACGCGTCACCTCCCGTTCGCTCTTTTCCGTTATAGGGCGAAGTTCGGTCAGTAAAGCGTGTCAAACTTAACTTCAGCTTAAGAGTGTGGCAACAAAGTGAGATTTTAGACGAGGAGTTTCGTGAGTCCTGTAACTGCGTCGAGCGGCAGGGTATAGGTGGCGCGGGCGCTCAGCGGTGTGCGTTCGGGGTTGATTTCGATGACCGCTGCGCCGCCGCGCAGCGCGAGTCCGGCCAGGCTCGCCGCTGGCTCGACGACGCCCGAAGTGCCCACGACGAGCGTCACGTCGGCCCGGGCAAAAGCTTCTGCTGCGGCCTGCAGGGTTGTCTGCGGCAGCGCCTCACCGAACCAGACGACGTTCGGGCGCATCCGGCTGCCGCAGGCCGCACAGTGCGGCGGCAGCGCCATCTCCAGCTCGAGGGGTTCCAGCCCAGCGCAGCGTTCACAGCGGGCCAGAGTGAGGTTGCCGTGCAGCTCGAGAACCCGCTGCGACCCGGCGCGCTGATGCAGCCCGTCGACGTTTTGCGTAACGAGCGTAAACTCGGGGACACTCGCCCCCAGCCCTGCGAGCAGCGTGTGGGCCGGGTTGGGCTCGGCGGTAGCAGCCCGCCCAAAGCGCCAGAAGTACCATTCCCAGACGGTCTGCGGGTCGCGTGCGTAGGCTTCGGGCGTAGCGAGGTCGGTGGCGCGGTGGCTTTTCCATAGCCCACCCGCGCCGCGAAAGGTCTCGAGGCCTGAGGCCGCGCTGACCCCTGCTCCGGTCAGTACCGCGACGCGCTCGGCCCCTGCAAGCAAGCCTCGCAGCTTCAGGAGCGTCTCGTCCACGCCCTAGTATAGGTGGGTATACTCGGAGGGTTATGTCCGTGCCCGTTCGGGCCGGAAACGTGTCTTTCGCCAAGGAGAATCCCTTGCCCTTTATCGCTATCGAAGGCCCCATCGGGGCGGGAAAAACCAGCTTGAGTCGTCTGCTCGCCGAAGAACTCGGTGCCCGGCTCATGCTCGAGGTCGTCGAGGAAAATCCCTTCCTGGCGCCCTTTTACGCCGAGCCCGAACGCTACGCCTTTAGCGTGCAAACGTTCTTTTTGCTCTCGCGCTACAAGCAGGTGCAGGACATGCTGCAGGGGTCGCTCTTTTTTAGCGATACGGTTGCCGACTATCTTTTTGACAAGGACTTTATCTTCGCCTCGCTGAACCTGCAGGGCGACGAGTGGGAACTCTACCGCGACCTCTACGCGCAGCTGCGGCCCCGGTTGCCCGCACCTGACCTGACTGTGTACCTGCGGGCTTCGCCCGACCTGCTTTTGGAGCGCATCGCGCGGCGCGGGCGTCCTTTCGAGCAGGGTATGGAAGCCTCCTATCTGCGCCGTCTCGGGGACGCCTACGACCGCTACTTCGAGCATTACGAAGCGCCCCTGCACGTTGTCGAAGCCGCTGGCTTCGACTTTGTCGGGTGCGCCCAGGACCGGGAGGCCGTGGTCGGTGCCATCTTGCAGCACACCCGCGCTGCCTGATGTTCGTCGCGGTCGCGGGCAACATCGGGGCGGGCAAGTCGAGCCTGACGCGGGTGCTCGCCGATCACTTCGCGCTCTCGCCTGTTTACGAGGCGGTCGACGAGAATCCGTATCTGCAGGACTTTTACCGGGACATGCCGCGCTACGCATTCCACTCGCAGATGTTCTTTCTGGCCAAGCGGCTTGAGCAGCACGTTTCCCAGGTCAATCCAGGTAGCCGCGTGATTCAGGACCGCACGCTCTACGAAGACGCCAACATCTTTGCCCGTAACCTCTTCGAGGAGGGTGTCATGGACGCACGCGACTTTGGCGTCTATATGGCGATGTACCGGGCCATGCGCGCGGCGCTGCGCCCGCCGGACCTGCTTATCTACTTGCGAGCCTCACTACCGACGCTGCGCCGGCACATTGCCCTGCGCGGACGCGCCTTCGAGACGGGCATCAGCGACGCTTACCTGGCGGGTCTCGGCACGCTCTATGAGCGCTGGTTCACGGCCTATGACCTCTCGCCCAAAGTGGTCCTTAGCGCCGACGACCTCGATTTCGTCAACGACCCCGACGCGCTGGCCCAAGTGGTTCATACCCTAGACAGCTGGTTGACCCCGCCCATCCTCTCGCTGCACGCAGACTATGAAACTGTGACTTAGTTGATCGTTGGGGCAGACGCCTGATATTTTTCATGTGGGCGTAATCAACGTGGTGACGCGCACTACGTTTTTCCGCCGGACGTGAGGTGAATACCAGCCATGAGGCTCGATAAACTCGTTCGCGACGCGCTCGGTTTACGCCTGGCCCTTCCCGAGGTCGATGTGGTGCGTGTGGTTCAGGACACGCGTACGCTCGAGCCCGGCGTCCCTTTCGTTTTCGTGGCCCGGCGGGGGCGCGATTTCGACGGGCACCGCTTTGCTGCCAAGGCGATTGCACAGGGCGCAGTGGCAGTTGTCGGAAGCGCTGGACCGGAGGAGCGTGAGAGTTTTCCCTGGCTCTACGCCGCGCCCTATATCTACGTTGCTGACGACCGCGTGGCCCTGGCGAAGCTGGCGGCAACCCTCTTCCAGAAGCCTTCCCAGCATCTTTTTACCCTCGGGGTCACCGGTACCGACGGCAAGACGACGACCTCGTATCTGCTCGAGCATCTCCTGTCCGGGACGCACCGGGTCGGACTTCTCTCGACGGCGGGCAACCGCGTCGCGGGGCTCGAGGTCACCCTCCCCGGTCACTTCACTACGCCCGAAGCGCCCGAAGTGCAGGAGCTTCTCGCGCGCTGCGTGGAGGCGGGCTGCACACACGCGGTGATCGAGTCGAGTTCGCACGGCTTTGCCCTCGACCGCCTCGCTGAAGTCGATTACGACGTGGGTGTGTGGACCAACCTGACGCCCGAACACCTCGATTTTCACGGCACCTACGCTCGCTACCGCGAGGCTAAGGGCGAGCTGATGGCGCGGGCGCAGGTGAGTGTCCTGAACGCCGACGACCCGGAATTCGACTATAACGCTGCGCGCTCGGCGCGTGTCGTGCCTTACGGCCTGAACGAAGGAGCCGAGTGGCGCGCGACCGAGATCGTCGAGCACGCGGGCAGTCTCTCGTGGACGCTCGAGCGGCGTGGTGCGCGCTTTGCCGCCGCGCTCCCGATGATCGGGCGCTACAACATCTCGAACGCCCTCGCGGCTCTCGCGGCAGCGGCGGAGGCGGGCGTGTCCATTGGGGTATCGCTGCGCCGCCTCTCGACGTTTCCCGGTGTGCCCGGACGGATGCAGGTGGTGCAGAGTGAGCCCTTCGTAGCTGTCGTAGATTTTGCCCACACCCCGCCCGCGCTGACCAAGGCGCTCCTCGCGCTTCGTTCTCAGGTCACGGGCCGCCTGATCGTGGTGGTCGGGGCCGCAGGCGAGCGTGATCCCGGCAAGCGCCAGCCTTTGGGGGAGAGCGCCGTGCGCCACGCGGACTACGCCATCTTTACCGAAGAAGACTCGCGCTCGGAAGATGCCGAGATGATCCTGGCGCAACTTGCCGCTGGGGCTGAAGAGGCAGGCGGCAAGCGGGAGCAGACGTTCACCCTCGTCCCGGACCGCCGTGAGGCGATTCGCCGCGCCGCCGAAATCGCCGGGGCGGGTGACGTGGTGCTCTTCGCTGGAAAAGGGCACGAACGGACCCTCGAGCGTGCCCACATGGTGCTCGAGTGGGATGAAGTGGCTGAGGTCAGGACG
>JBMDWS010000372.1:0-7735 GCA_048594695.1 Truepera sp.
GACCTCGTCGGTGACGAGGAGGGCTTTTTCGACGCGGACGAACTCGTCATCACGCTGCCGCCCAGACGCAGCGAGGCCGGGGTGAGGGAGCGCTACCCGGCACAGATTGCCGCAGTTTTGGCCCGGACCCTGCCCCACACGCGCCTCGTCTTTACGAGCTCGACTTCGGTCTATCCGGAACTTGGCCGCACCGTCACAGAAGACGATGCCGGGGGCGACCTGCGCGCGTCGGGACAAGCCGTTCTCGCCGCAGAAAGTCTTGTCCGCGCACGGGGCGGGACCATCCTGCGCCTCGCCGGGCTCTACGGCTACGACCGTCAGCCGGGGCGCAGGCTCTCCGGACGCGCGATTTCTGGAGGCGCGGTGCCCGTCAACCTCGTGCACCGGGACGACGTGCTCGGCGTCTTGCTCGAGGTCATAGGACGGCGCCTGGAGAACAGCACCCTGAACGTCTGCGCCGACCTTCACCCGACCCGCAGGGAAGTCTATACACGGCAAGCCGAACGCTACGGGTTTGCGCCGCCCCACTTCGTCGAACCCCACCATGAGCCTTTCAAGCGCGTCAGCAACGATCGGCTCAAGGGGCTACTCGGCTACACGTTTTGCCACCCGGACCCGCTCGAGCCTGCCCCCTGAAAGTCGCCGAGCGTGAGGGGCGTGTAGAGTGGGACTATGAAAGCTGGGACTATGAAAACGACGCTCTTCTCGCTGCTGCTCCTCCTGATGTCGGCGTCTTTAGCACAAACGAGCACCCGCTCGGATTTTCTCGACGCGTTTAACACCACCCTGCGCGTCGCGCAGACACCCTGCCCTTCGGCGTTTGCCGAGGCCTTTTCGCAGCCAAGCTGCTACCTCCACGGCTACGACGACTTTTTCGACTTCAAGGAGCGCTTCACGCTGCTGCTCGGTAGCCTGCCCCGCGTGGAGCGGCTCGAGCACTGGCATACGGTCTCGTCGGGGGTCGGCAGTGAGCCCAGACCCGTGTTTCGCTCGCGTTTCCAGCTCCAGTCGGGTTCCGGATTGACCGTGACCTACCTGGGCACGTTTATCGTGCTCGAGTTCTCGAGCTAGCCCTGCCCCAAGCCATGACTTGTCGGTCGACAAGACGCGCCCGCACGGCTTGCCTGCGCGGCGTCTCGGCATTGTCACCTCTCTCCCGAAAGCGCCCGGCGAGGGCTGCTAAGCTGGCGCATGAACCCAAGTAGAGCCCTGATCCGTGCGGTTGTCGCGCTGCTCGCCCTCGCCCTCCTCATAGGTGCCCAGGCCCAGACATTGACCGGCAGGATCGCCTACATCGACCTGTCGGGCCGGCTCGCGACAGTCGCGCCGGGCGGCGGCGCGGGGCGCACCCTCACGGACGCCACGTTGAGCTATCAGTTTCCCGCCTGGTCCCCGGTTGCCAACAGGCTCGCCGTCATCGGCGCGAATCCGGGCGGGAGCGGCGTGTTCGTGGTCGAGGACCGGGCCGGGGCGACACCGAAACCTCTCTACCAGAACCTCTACGAAGGGCCTATCTACGCCTACTGGTCGCCGGATGGTCGAAGACTCGGTTTTTTATCGAACGTCATGGGCGGCCTTGGCCTCAATATAGTCCCGACAGACGGTCCGGCAGAACCGAGGGTACGGCAGATCGCCGTGGGCAACCCACTCTACTGGCAGTGGACCCGCGACGGGCAGAGGCTTCTGGTCCATAACGGCAACAACGCCCCCGCCGGCGAAGTCGCTTTTTACAGCGCGAGGGGAGATATCGGCAAGTCCCTCGCCAAGCCGGGATTTTTCAATGCCCCGGGGCTCTCCCCGGATGAACGCTACCTCGCTTACGCCGAGCTCGAGCTTGGTGCCGCCAAAATCATCGTGCGGGGCAGCCAGAAAGGTCCCGACGTGCGGCGCGCTGTACCCTACACGGGCCTGGCCGCCTTTACCTGGAGCCCCGCGGGCAACAAGCTCGCTATCATGAGCCCCAGCGAGAACGTGCGGACGCCCTTTGGTCCGCTGCGGCTGCTCGACGCGGAAACCGGCGAGCTGACAACGCTCGCCGACACGCGGGCACTGGCGTTTTTTTGGTCACCCGACGGAAAAAAGCTCGCCTACCTGACCACCTATCGGGAGGGCGCGGGTGAAATGGCAACACGCTCGGGCCGCGTCTACCAGACCGTACAGGACGATCCCTTTTTGCTCGAGCTGCATATCGTCGACCTGGCGAGCAGTACGGACCGCCTACTCACGACCTTCGCCCCGACAGGTCTTTTCGTCGATCAGTTCCTACCCTTTTTCGATCAGTACGCGCTCAGTCACGCGCTCTGGTCACCCGGCAGCGACGCGCTCGTCCTGCCCATGCAGGGGCGAACAGGTCCAGAGGTCGTGGTCGTACCCTTGCAAGGCGAGACGCGCGCACTCGTCAAGGGTGAGATGCCCTTCTGGAGTCGCCGCTAGCACCGCCCGCCAGACACTCCGGCCGTTTGTACTTAGGGCTATGTAAGGCGTGCAGTAGACCGATTTTGCACAAAAAGGCGCGCGCTATACTTGGGGCACCTCGTTTCACTAGGAGCCTGTATGACCGTTGCCCCACTCAACGCGGCGTTTCAGCCGAATTCGAGCCCGCCTGTCTACACGGCCTCGCCGGGTAGAGGGCGGGTGCTCCTGGGCCGCACCCTTCCGTCGCTGCTCGACGAAGCCTGTACCAACAGTCCCAACGAGCGGGCCTTCAACGAGATCAGCACGAGCGGCTGGCGCAGTCTCTCGACTCAGGAGTTTCGCGCCCGCGCCGAAGCACTCGCGCTCGCGCTCATCGAGCACGGCCTAAAACCCGGCGACCGGGTCGCCTTTTACACCCACAGCGACCTCTCGTTCTGCCTGCCGGACATGGCCTGCCTGATCGCGGGGTTTGTCAGTGTGCCTATTTACCTGACCTACCCGGCCGAGATGGTGCGCTTCATCCTGAAGCAGAGCGGCTCTATCATGCTCGTCGTGTCCGACGCAGGTCTTGGCGACGAAGTCGGCCCCGCCCTGAAGGATACGGACGTCAGGAGCGTCCTCTTTTACGAGGGTGCCGGAGCCTACACTCCGGAGGGCGTGCAGGAGTTGACCGTATCCGACCTCATCCGCGAGGGCGAAGGGGTTCTGGGGCAAGACGCCGACGCAGTCAAGCGGCTACGCCTAAGGGTCGAGGCCACCGACCTCGCCACGATCATCTACACCTCGGGCACGACCGGGAAGCCTAAAGGCGTGATGCTCAGCCACGAGAACATCTCCTCGAACGCGCTTGCGGCCTTTAGCGACATCCCTACCCTGCGACGCGGTCAGGAGGTCGTCCTCTCGTTTTTGCCGCTCACGCACGTTTTCGCGCGCACCCTGCACTACGGCTATCTGGCCTGGGGCGCAGCAGTCTACTTTACGACCCCCGAGCGCGTGCGCGAACACGTCAAGGAAGTCAAGCCCACGGCGTTTGCCACCGTGCCCCGGGTGCTCGAGCGCGTCTTCGAGGGCATCCTCAAGGCCGGAACCGAACTGAGCGTGGTCCAAAAACCGATCTTCGACTGGGCTATCGCGCTGGCGCGGCGCTACGAACCCGAGAAGGCCGCCACCAAGCACGGCAAGGCGCTCTACAGCATGGAACGTCGCACCGCGCACCGTCTGGTCTTCGACAAGTGGCGAGCGGCTCTCGGCGGCAACCTGCGGCTCGTCGTGTCGGGTGGCGCGGCGCTGCGCCCCGAACTCGTGCGAGTGTTCGGTGCCGCCGGGGTCGAGGTCATGCAGGGCTACGGCCTCACCGAAACGAGCCCGATCATCGCCTACAACCGTCCGTTGCGCAATCGGCCCGGAACGGTCGGTGAGCTTCTGGCGGGCGCCGAGGTCAAGATCGCCCACAATCAGGAGATTCTGACGCGTGGCCCACATGTCATGCAGGGCTACTACATGGACCCCGAAGCGACCGAGACGGCTATCGATCCGGAAGGCTGGTTTCACACGGGTGACTTAGGCGAGATGTCCGAGGACGGCTACCTGAGCATTACAGGTCGGCTCAAGAACCTCTTCAAGCTCTCGACCGGCAAGTTCGTGATGCCGCAGCCCCTAGAGCTCGCGCTCGAGGGCTACAGCCAGATCGACCACGCCCTCGTCGTCGGCGAGGGGCAGCGGTTTTGCGCGGTCGCGGTCTTTCTGCCTCCGGGCCTCGAGCCCGCCGCCGCTACCGATGAGATAAAAAGCGCTGTGCAGGAGGCCAACCGAGCTCTGCCCCACTGGTCGCAGGCCAAGCGTGCGCTACTCATAGCCGACACACCCACGACCGAAAACGATCTCCTGACCCCGACCTTGAAACTCAAGAGAAGCCGGGTCCATGAGCGCTACGCGCAGGGTCTCGAGGCGCTCTTTGCCCCCGACCTCGGCCCGAGTGCGGATGACGGAGCGTCCTACATCATCGAAACCGAAAGCGACAAAAAGGAGACACGTGGCGCTTAAAGACATGAGCAAGATGATGGCACTTGCCAGCAAGATTGATCTGGCCAAGGTTGCCAAACTCTCGGAAAAGGTCGACCTCAATCAGCTTCTAACCCTCGCCTCCTCGATGGACGAGCGCACCCTGAAACAGGTCATGAAGCTCGCTGCGCCCAAAGCGCCCAAGGCGCTCCCGGACATCGACGGTGACTTTTACGACATCGCCGCGCTCCTGACCCCCAAACAGCGCGAAGTACAGCTCAGGGTCCGGCGCTTCATGGAGGACGAGGTCGAACCGATCATCAACACCTACTGGCAGCGCGACGAGTTTCCGCAGATGCTTATAGGCAAGCTCAAAGACCTCGACATCATCGGCGAACTCTTCGACGAAGCGGGCAACCGCCGCGAGGGGGCAGCGGTTTTAGAGGGCATCATCGGCATGGAGATGGCCCGTATCGACGTCTCGACGACGACCTTTTTCGGCGTGCACTCGGGCCTGGCGATGTGGTCGATCTTTCTGGGCGGCTCCGAGGCTCAGCGCCGTGAGTGGCTCCCGAAGATGCGCGACTTCGAGGTAATCGGCGCCTTCGGCCTGACCGAACCCGATATCGGTTCCGCCGTCTCGCAGGGCATGACTACCACCTGCCGCCGCGAGGGCGACAGCTGGGTTTTGAATGGTCAAAAGTACTGGATCGGCAACTCGACGTTTAGCGACTTCACCATCATCTGGGCCAAGGACGAGGCCGATTCGCAGGTCAAGGGCTTTATCGTCCGGCGCGAGACGCCCGGCTTCAGCGTCGAGAAGATTCAGGGCAAGATCGCGCTGCGGGCCGTTGAAAACGGTCACATTACCCTCAAAGATTGCCGGGTAAACGAGGCCGACCGCCTGCAAAACGCCAACTCGTTTCGCACCACTGCCGACGTACTGCGCATGACGCGTGCGGGTGTGGCGTGGCAGGGCGTAGGTTGCGGCATGGGCGCGTACGAAAAATCTCTGGCGTACGCCCGGAACCGCGAGCAGTTTGGACGTCCCATCGCCTCGTTTCAACTCGTGCAGAACCAGCTCGTGCAGATGCTCGGCAACGTGACCGCCATGCAGACCATGTGCCTGCGCCTCGCCCAGCTGCAGGACGAGGGCACCATGCGCGACGAGCAGGCCTCGTTAGCCAAGGTCTTTACCGCCAAACGCTGCCGCGAAACCGTGGCGCTCGCCCGCGAACTGCACGGCGGCAAGGGGATCTTGCTCGAGAACCACGTCGCACGCTACTTCGCCGACACCGAGGCGATCTATTCGTACGAAGGAACCAACGAGATCAATACGCTGGTAGTCGGGCGAGCCATCACGGGGTACAGCGCGTTCGTTTAGGCTCGGGGCGCCCTTTACCCCTATCTAAGAAGAGTGACCCCGCACAGGCAGCGGGGTCACTCTCCTAGAAGGGGGCTTTACGCGTTACGGGGTCGGCGCTGCCACCGGGACGATATTTTCTACGAGATAGACGTGATCCTGAAAGTCGCAGTTGGCCGTGAGACCGTTCTCGCCCTCTTCGTCGTCCGGGTCGGACACGGCGTTGCAGTCACTAAGCGCGTAGTCTTGACCGACGACGTACGTGTTCGTTTGGCCCGAAACGGGCCACACCCGAACACCGACGAGCTTGGTGCCCTCGAGATCCTGCGTTGGATACCGGTCTACCTGGATCCAGAACGGACCCGAGTAATCGGTCGTCGCCCGGTTCGGCAACCTTCCGTCGGTACCATAGGGGTAGAGCGTCTGAGCATAATCCTGGTCGTATTGAAGCTGGAAAAAGTAATCGCTTCCGCCCGCAGAGTCGGGCTCGAATAGCTCGAAGTCGGTCAATCCCACCTGATAACTGAAGCAGCACGTCTTGAACGCGGCAAGTTCGGTCACGACAACGGGCCTGCTGGCATCGGCGCGCTGCCATAGACGGGAACGAACTTCAGACCCTGCTGCGGGTGAGCCTGGCGCGTTGCTCCGGAAGTCCCCCAAGTCGACCTGGAGGCCCAAGGCTCGAAGAATTTGACTTAGGGACGGCTCGTTACCCTTTTCCGGGCGGGTCAAATAAAGTCCGGCGATTTCGATCGATGCACGCTGAGTCCCCGATACCGCATCGACATACGCGTTATATACGCCTTTTCCGGAGTAATTGCCCGTAAACGCCACTTCAGCCGTAGCACTTTCGCCCGGGGCCAGTGTGACGGTCGTCGGCGTCACGGTGTAGTTCTCGGGTGCGCTGGTCGAGAGCGTCAGGGCGAGCGTTGCACTACCCGTATTGCGCAGGATTACCGAGCCTGTGTCGGTCGTCTTTAGTGTTTCCCAGCGGCTCGCGTCGCACTCCGGGTTGTCGTCGCCTTCGCAGGGGTTTGCGAGGTCGCCTATGCGGGTAAGGACCATGCGCCCCGCTGACGGTTCACCCAAGGCGTTGACCATCGCCAACCCGTCGATACCCTCGCCTGGGTCTGTAGGGTCGGTGGGGGTCGTGGGATCGGTGGGGTCGGTCGGGTCAGTGGGATCGGTTGGATCGGTCGCCAACCCGGTGACAAAGGTGCTGCTAAACGGTGTCGCGGGCGTCTTGTCTATCGTCTGCACGCCTTGCGTCACCGTAAAGGTGTATAGAGTATCGGGCGCCAAAGGAGCCTCTGGGGACACGATTATCGTACTGTCGGCAAAGGACCGGCTCGCTGCAACGGTTCCTTCGGGACCAGTGAGTTGCACACTCGAGTCCGTCAGCGTCAAAAGGTCGAGCTCGCTGCCCTGAAGCTCGAGCCGAGCCTCGACGTTCGTATCGACCGGAACACCGGTGGCACCGGGCTGAGGGGTGACGGAACTGACGGTGAGCTCCTTGACGTCCGTGTTGGGCGTGAAAAGCCCGCACGCAGCCAGCAGCGCGAGGGGGAAGAGGGAAACAAGACGCCTGAAAGTCATAAATTTGTGTAATCCTTTCCAGTCCATCCGAGTTACGTCGTCAGTGTCCTGCCTACTAGTATCCTGCAAATAGACGTCTCGCGTTCAACATAGCGTCGCCGACGCCGCTAAGGAGGTTCACATCCGGGTGGACCTCGCGTCCGGTTGGAAGCCCAGATCCACGCCGCCCATCGCCCAAGCGTGCGCCCGTACATTTAGCATAGAGCAAGACCCCATTTTAACAAGGCCACCCTTCACAGTGCGCGAAAGGATGCCCCTGCCGAAACGCCTGAGCGCGTGCATAGGGAAAGTTTATGCTCTGGGCCTATACTTGGGTCGTGGTCGAAGTTGCAGTGAACGCTTTCGAGGTCGGGCTCGAGC
>JBMDWS010000373.1:0-17405 GCA_048594695.1 Truepera sp.
GTGTTCCCTCACCGATCGCAATCGCTGTCGCGGTCATATCGTAGATGTCGGTCGTCTGCACCGCACCTCTAGCAAGAGTCCACGAGGGATTCCAGAAGGTCGACTCTTCATAAAAGCGTTTTGCGGGAGTGATACCGAGCGCTTCGCGTCGCTCAGAGGTAAACGCATGCAGGATGGGTTCAGGGATCGCTGCTGTGGAAGAGCTGACCGTGTCGTCCAGACTCAGAGGTCTGAGGACATATTCTTGCAAGAGGTCGGCTAGCGGCCTGGCCTGCCCGTGATCTTTTCGATTGCTAGGCCCAGGATCACGTAGTTGGTGTGCGAATAGTCCCAGTTGCTACCGGGTTCGAATACTCGAGGCGTAGAGAGGCCAATTTCAATCTGTTCCTCAGGGTGACTTGGTCAGCATTGGGGAGGTCTGGTAGCCAGTTGGACAGCTTGTCGTCGAGACTCACAACGTTCTGATCGACTAGCTGAAGGAGCAAGGTGGACATGTAGGAGATGGCGACCGCACCGTTTCTAAAGTGCATATCCTCCGTTGCCGGCATACCTGTTATGGATTCGCCTAGAGCTTTGGTGACAATCTCTTCACCATCCATGGTCACGCGGACGATGACAGCCTTCAGATGGTGTGTTGTCATGGCTCCACGTGCTAATTCGACTATAGCCGCAGCCTGAAGGCTATCTTGATGTGCATAGACAAGTGACAAGTTGTAACAGCCAAGCAGCGAAGTCATTATAAACAATGTGCTTTTCATGACCGTTGCATCTTTCCACAGGTCCATCATGGTCCCTTCCCTCACAAAAGGGTGGTAAGGACCAAATTCTGGCAAACCGCTATTTCGTTTACAGCAGACAAATAGGTTCACCACGAGATTCGGTCTCACAGCCCGTGATTTCCATGTCGGCTTGCGGCTTGATTGTTAGCAGGGCTGTTTCCGACGCCGAACCCGTGCCAAGCGTTGCATTAGCGCGTTCGGCGTAGCCTATCTCCTTACCCTGTGCGTCATAGCACCACGCCCGGATAGTCACCGTAATGCTTGAGGAACCTACATCATTCCCAAAATCCGGAAAGTCTTGCAGGACTGTGCCTGTAGGCACGGAGACACTTATATAAAACACTTCGCCATTGCGTTCCAGTTCTGCTTTGAGTCCACCGAGGCAGGTATCACCCTCATTATCTATGAGAACACTTATAGAGCGTAGTGGAAAAGGTTGTGTAAAGCATCCCCCCAGAACTAGGGCTAAAACAGCAAGCGGAAGCACGGGTGTCCAAAGCTTTGTTTGCATGGTTCACCATAGAACAAAAAGTAAGTTATATAGCGGTGTTTTCGTACCGTCAATCTATCCGCTGAAACGGCCCTATTTTGGAGAACGAACATTCTCTCAATTATCTTGAAATGTACCTCGAGACCACGTACACTCGAGCATGACCCTAGCACGCTATGAGCCCGAAGCCGAACTCGAGCAGGTCGCACGTACGCGCAGACTTGATGACGACGAACTGCGCCGTATGGCAGTCAAGGCTGCGGGCGAGCGTGACGCTGAGGCGCTCTGGACCCTGACGCGGGCGTACCTCGAGGACACCACCAACAAAGGCAACCTGAGCGCGCTGACCTTTAAGGCGTACCACCACGGTATCCGTCTCTTCGTCGAGGCGAACGCACACGAGACTTTACTGAGGCCGAGTCGGCGCATGGGAAGCCGCTACCGTGCCTGGCTCAAGGAAACGCCCTTCAATACGGTTGAAGACGGCCCAGCCCGCTACCGTTCACCCTCGACAGTCAACAAGACACTTGCTGCGGCCCGGGTTCTCTACCGTGCACTTCACTGGGCCGGAGCGACGGACGCCACACCCTTCGCTTCGGTTAAAGGTGTGCGCGATCCGGTGCCTGCCTGGGAAAAAGTTCAACCCTATCCCAAGGCGGATCTGGACGCGCTCCTCGAGGTCACGACGGACCCGGCGGACCGGGCAGCACTTCTACTTTGCGCGCACGCGGGTCTACGCGCTCACGAGGCTGCGGGGCTCGAGTGGCGGGCTATTCACTGGTCGCAGAAGCGTTTGCAGGTGCGTGGCAAGGGTGGATATGTAGACAGCGTCGCGCTTTCCGGTTCGCTCGTCGACGCCCTCCGAATCCTACAGGGGGACACGACAGTGAGACGAAAAAGCAAGGCAAGAGCCGGGTTCGTTCTCCCCTACGGCGATGAGCGCCTGCGACAACGGCTCAAGGCGCTTTGCGCCGCTGCGGGGGTCGATTATCGCGCTTTGCATCCACTGCGGCACCAGTCGGGCACGCGCATGTACGAGGAAACCGGCGACTTGCGCCGTACCCAGACCCATCTGCGCCATAAGAATATTGCTACCACAACCATCTACGCCAAGGTCAGTGAAAAGTCCATCGCCGATGTCACCGAGGACTGGTAAATGTGAGAATAACGGACCCATACACCAATTTACCTATTCAAGTGAAAATTCTCACGATACCCTCGCTCGTGAAACATTTATTTCTTTTTATGGGCTTTTGAACCTTGAGCATGATAGGTTAGAGCCGTGCCCGCCTCTATCGACCTTAACGCCGATATCGGTGAGTCGTTGGGTGCCTGGAAACTGGGTCAGGATGACGAGCTCATGCCGCTTCTCAGCTCGGCCAACCTAGCGTGTGGCTTTCATGCCGGCGACCCACAAACGCTCCAGAAGACTGTTGCGCTAGCTGCCACCCACGGCGTCGCCATCGGGGCACACCCAGGGTTCCCAGACCTTGTGGGCTTCGGGCGACGTGACCTTACCACTACACCCGCTGAAGTCTACGCAGACACCCTCTATCAGCTTGGGGGACTTGGTGCTTTCGTACAGGTAGCTGGACAGTCCTTACATCATGTCAAAGCGCACGGTGCGCTGTATCTGAAGTTACACCGCCACGCACCGACGGCTCGAGCCTTTGCTGAAGCGGTGCGAGATTGGGATAACACCCTGCCCGTGGTCCTCCTCGCGGGACCAGGGGGTGAGATGGCTGTGCGCGAAACAGAGCGCGTCGGACTACGTGGGGTTCTCGAGGCCTTCCCCGACCGGGCTTACGACGCTTCCGGACACCTTCTGCCCCGCGGGGAAACGGGGGCTGTGCTCCATGATCCTCAGGAGATTGCCCGCCGCGCCCTCCAGATCGCCCACAAGGGAATTGTGGAAGCCGTGGATGGTGAGTTCATCCCGCTCCAAGCGCAAACACTCTGTCTTCACGGCGACAACCCTGCAGCTACCGAGGCCGCGCGCGCCGTTCAGACGGCCCTGCGCGTGTCAGGCGTCGTGGTACGCACCTTCTAGATGCTCGCGGGGTTTTATCTGAACTTGGGTGACACGGTAGACGAGAGTGTGAGTCGCCGCGTGCTGTCACTCACCCGCACCATCATGAAAAACCCACATCCGTCCCTGACCGACGTTATCCCGGGTTACACGACTCTCTATCTCGAGTACGACACGACCAGAGCTAGCAAGCAGACCCTCAGAAGGTGGTTGGCACGTTTGCCCACTACGTCCCTGCCCGCTACACCGGAAGCGGGACAAACCGTTCAGATACCCGTGACCTACGACGGCCCCGACCTGGAGTCGGTTGCTGTATCGACCGGCCTGACGCCAGCCGAGATTGTGCAGCGTCACAGTGGGGCGTCTTACCACGTTTTCGCTACAGGCTTCACGCCTGGACTCGCCTTTATGGGTCCGCTCGAGCCTGCACTCCACGTCCCTCGGCGCAACGAGCCCCGACCATGCGTGGAGGCAGGGAGCGTCGCCATCGCCCAAACGCAGACGACCGTCTACCCTGTGCTTTCACCAGGCGGCTGGAATCTGCTGGGCCGAGCCCATAGGCAGATCTACGACCCGCTTCGGGACGAACCGCTCCTCCTGCACGCTGCGGCGCGGGTACGTTTCGTTCCGAGCGAGGCAGAACCTCCGCCGCAGACCGAGAACATTCTGAATCTCCTTCCGGGCGAGCCGGCCCGACCTCTCCTGCGGGTCGTGGAAGCGGGCCTTCTCGATATCGTCATCGATAGAGGCAGGTTTTGGAGTGGGCGTTTCGGGTTTGCTCGTAGCGGGCCACTCGATCCCCTGGCAGCGGCGCGAGCGAATCGCCTCGTCGGCAACCCCGCGCACGCACCGCTCCTCGAGCTGAACGTACGGGGCAGCACCTTCGAGGCATGCTCGAGCGGGGTCGTCGGGGTGTGCGGTGGCCTCGGGGCAGTGCTCAACGGTGCGCGTCTCGCGCCGGACTCGAGCTTTGCCCTGCACCCTGGAGACCGCCTCAGCTTTGCGCCGCTCTCCAGGGGCTGCCGCGCTTACCTGGCGCTCGCCGGGGGCCTCGAGACGCACACCTTTCGCGGGAGCGCCTCGACCGACGGGCGCGGGCGCATCGGGCGTCCTCTTCGCATGGGGGACATGCTGGGAACGGCGAGTGTGCGGGACGTTCGTGCAGGATGCACGTTTGCTCCTTATACAGCACCCGACATGCCCTTGCGCCTTCTGCCGGGGCCTCAAGCCTCGGAAGAGGCGCTCGGCGCCCTCACGAGACAGGTCTTCGAAGTCGGTCGCGCCGACCGCATGGGGATGACGCTGCTCGGCGCTACGGTTCCCGGGGGCGAGATTATTTCCGAAGCGGTTCCCCTGGGTAGCGTACAAGTACCCCCAGGCGGCACGCCGATGCTCCTCCTGAACGACCGGGGTACGCTCGGCGGGTACGCTAAACCGGCAGTTTTACACCCATACGACCTGCACCGGGCCGCGCAGCTGCGGCCCGGTGCGCAGGTGCGCTTTCGCCTCGCGCTGTAAGCAAAGCTGGGTGGCCGACCCGGGTATCAGGCGTGAGGTATCCAGCGTAGAGTGAGAGGATGAAGGTCAATCTGGCGCTCTACAACGAAGCAGGACTACGCGAGCTGCCCCGACTCCTGCCCCATCTCGAGCCCACCGACGTCATCATGCTGGTTTCGGGCAACGTCGACAAAGCGCTCGACGTGGGGTGGTTAGAGGGTGCCCTGACGAACCTGAAAGACACTGCACCCCACGGGGTCCTGCTGGCTACTGCGGGCCTCGAGCATCTCGCAAGGTTGACCGACGCGGGCCTGCCCGCCGCGGGCCTTGTTTACATCTATGAGCCCAATTTTCCCAACGTACCCGAGTTCGCCTGGGAAGCCGACGCTACGCTCCGGAATCTCGAGCAAGCAGCGGTACTCGCGGGCTCGCGGCCCCTTGGCTTCAAACCGACCGGGCGGCCCCTTTACCAAAGGAGCCTGGCAGAATACAAATGGGACTACGGGGCGTTTGCCGGGCGCGCCGACTGGCTGCTGGTGCAAACACAGACCTACTGTAGGAGCGGAACCTTCGAGGGAGCTATGCAAAGGCTCCGACTGCAGTGCTCGAGCGCCCTGAGCCGTACGCTCGCTCAAGTGACCCTGGACCTGAACGCGCGAAACGGCGTCGAGGCGACCGCAGGTTTTGGGTGCGCCCGGGCGGTCGCCTCATGTGGCCTGGCGGGTGTAACCGTCTGGTCGTCGCCGCGCTATACCGATAACACCCTTAGATTTCTGGACCTGCTGCGTCGCCGCGCCTGAGTCGCCGTTGCACCAGCCCGATAAGCGGCGGCGCAACCACAGCGAGGAGTGCCAGCACCAGAAATGTCGCGGAGATCGGGTGCGTCAGAAACACACTGTAATCCCCCTGACTGATCGACAGCGCACGTCGAAACTGCTGCTCGGCCAGTGGCCCTAAAATGAGACCGACCACCACCGGTGCAATAGGAAAGCTGAACCAGCGCATGAGAAAACCGACGAGACCGATGACGAATAGGCTGATGAGGTCCACGACCGAATTGTTGAGGCCGTAGGTACCGAGTGCGGCAAAGAGCAGGATGCCCGCGTAAAGGAGCGGCCTGGGTATGAGAAGAAGACGGACCCAGAGCCCGACCAGCGGCAGGTTTAGGATAAGCAGCATGAAGTTGCCGATGTAGAGGCTCGCGATAAGGCCCCAGACCAGATCAGGCGAGGTCTGAAAGAGCAGCGGACCCGGTTGCAACCCGAACTGCTGAAAGGCCGCGAGCATGATCGCCGCTGTCGCCGAGGTCGGCAGACCCAGCGTCAAGAGCGGGACGAGCACCCCGGCAGCGGCGGCGTTGTTGGCGGCCTCCGGTCCCGCGACCCCTTCGATAGCCCCGTGACCGAACTCTTCCGGGTGCTTGCTGAGGCGCTTCTCGAGCGCATACGACAAGAACGTCGGTATTTCCGCGCCTCCTGCGGGCAACGCACCGATGGGAAAGCCGAGTAAGCTCCCGCGCAACCATGCAGGCCATGAGCGCCGCCAGTCAGCGCGGCTCATCCAGATCGAGTCGCGCACCGCCGTCACGTCCTGATCGCCGCGCCGCTGCCGCGCGGCGACGTAGAAGGTTTCACCCACAGCGAAAAGCCCGACCGCCACGATTACGATGCCGACGCCGTCGAGCATCTCCGGCACGCCCATGGTGTAGCGGGCTTGCCCGGTCAGCAGATCGATACCGACAAGCCCGAAGCCGAGCCCGAGGCAGAGACTCGTGACGCCGCGCAGGACCGAGGAACCGAGGAGCGAAGCCACTGTGGTGAACGCGAAGATCATCAGGGCAAAGTAGTCTGCGGGGCCAAAGCGCAGAGCCAGATCGACCATCGCGGGTGCGACGAAGGTCAGCGCCGCTGTTGCCAACGTGCCCGCCACGAACGACCCGATGGCTGCGGTCGAAAGCGCTGCCCCGCCACGCCCCTTGCGGGCCATCTTGTTGCCTTCCAGCGAGGTGATGATCGAGGCGCTTTCACCGGGGGTGTTGAGCAAAATAGACGTCGTCGATCCGCCGTACATGCCGCCATAATAGATTCCGGCGAACATGATAAAAGAGCCGATAGGGTCGAGCCGGAAGGTAACCGGAAGCAAGAGCGCGACCGTCAACGCCGGACCGATACCAGGCAGAATCCCGACAATCGTGCCGAGCGTCACCCCAAGGAGTGCCCAGCCCAGATTCGCCAGCGTCAGGGCGACTGAAAAGCCGTCGATGAGGGCGTGAAGCGCGTCCACCTAGATTCCCAACGGCTCCAGAACGCCTGCGGGTAGTGTGAGCCCCAGAAGTTTGGAGAAAACGAGGTAGGTTATAAACGACAGAACCACACCGATGACGATGTCACGCAGGTAAGAGCGACTCCCAAAGGCGAACGCCACGCCCCAAAAGAGGATCGCCGACGCGAGCACAAAGCCGAGGCGCTCGAGCACCAACACGTAAACACCCAGCACGACAACGAGCAGCCCGACGGCGCCGAAATCCGGAGCGGCGCTCAGATCAACGTCCTCTCCCCCTTCCGAATCGGCCCTCCCTCCCCGCAGGGCCTGAACGCACAGGAGCACCCCGCAAACAAGGAGCCCCGCCGCGACCAGGAAGGGAAAAACGCGAGGCCCCACACGGGCGTAGCTCATCGCCACCTCGATACTAAACGCACCGTAGGCGAAATAAGCGCCCAGAGCCAGAACGCCGAGCCCCACGAGCAGATTACCCAGGGAGACCTTGCGCCCGTTCGTCAAACTCACTCGCTAACCAGTCCGATAGCGCTCAGGATTTCCCGGGTGCGCGTGTCCTCTTCCGTCAGAAACGCCGTGAAGTCGTCGCCCGACTGATAAAAGTCCTCCCAGCCGTTTTGCTGCAGCGCCTCTTGCCACTCGGGGGTGGCGTGCAGCTCATCGACAAGAGCGACGAGCGCGTCGGTCTGCGCTTCATCGAGTCCCGGTGGCGCTACGAGCCCACGCCAGTTGGCCAACTCGATATCGACGCTCTGCTCTTTAAGCGTAGGAACGTCGATGCCTTCGACCCGCTCCGGAGCGGAGAGAGCCAGTGCGCGCAGGTCACCTGATTCGATCGCCCCGGCCCATTCGCTATACCCGGTAACCCCGACCGTAACCTGAGCCCCGAGAACAGCCGCTAGCGCCTCTCCCCCACCAGAATAGGGAATGTAGTTGAGGGTCGCCGGGTCGACTCCCGCGGCCTCGGCGATGAGCCCCGCGAGCATATGGTCGGTTCCACCCGCTGAACCGCCTGCCCAGGACACTGCGCCCGGGTCTGCCTGGATGGCTGCGATGAGGTCATCCATGGTCTGCAGTTCGGAATTCGCCGGTACGGCGATCACTTCGTATTCGGCAGTGATGCTTGCAATCGGCGTCGTGTCGGCTAGCGTGACCGCCGAGTTGTTGGTAAGGATCGCACCCGACATGACGAGACCCATCATCATCAAAAGGTCGCTGTCGCCCCGGGAAGTCGAGGCGAGCTGTGCCAGCCCCACGGTGCCCCCCGCACCCGGCACATTAAAGACCTCGACTCGGTTGACGAGCCCGCTCGCTTGCAGCGTTTCTTGCATCACGCGCGAGGTCGAGTCCCAACCACCCCCAGGTGACGCCGGAGCCATGATGCGCAGCGACTCGAGCTCCTGCGCAGTACCCACGGAACCCACGCCTAACGCCACCACACCCGCAAAAAGCCAAGTCAACCGTCGATGCATGTCCTGATCTCCTTAACCCTATGTGATTTTTGTCTACGCAGCGAGTATAACAGGTCGCCGAACAAAGTGTGCACCGACGCCCGTGGGGCACTGTGTGGGGCGCAGGCCTCCGCCAACACCAAACATGGTTCCACAAGGTCTGGGGCCACGCGCATGCGGAGCCGGACACGAAAGCGAAACAAGTATGTGTATCTTTTCACAATACTTTAGCTCGTGAATTTTTTGTTTCTTTAATAGATCCAGGCCATCCGCGGTTTCAGACCACCTGATCCCCACGCAGCGGTTCACCTTCGGCAAGGAGCTGCGCGTATTCGGCGTCACTAAAGACGCGGGAACGGATCAGGAAACGCACTCCCTCGGGCGCCTCGACGGAAAAGCCGCTGCCCCGGCCCTTGACGATATCGACCGTGAGGTGCGTATGTTTCCAGTACTCGTATTGCGAAGCGCTGATATAAAACGGTGTATCGGCAATGGTGCCTAGAAAAATATCGACGTGACCGAGCCTGAATTCACCCCGTGGGTAACACATGGGCGAGGAGCCGTCGCAGCAGCCGCCGGACTGATGAAACATAAGGGGGCCGTGAATCGCCTTGAGGCGCTCTAAGAGTTCGGCTGCAGGCAGCGTGATCGTGACGCGCTCGAGCCGCCCCTCTTCGTTTAGAAAGTTTTCGGGTGCAGTGTCCACAGTGACCTCCAGGGATCGAATGGGGGTTTAGGCCTCGGAGCCAGTTTCGGAGCCAGTTTTGTACCCAGTGTAGCGCACAGGCACAAGGCCCCACGCTTCGACGGCTCCAAGTGAAAAAAGGGGTGGCCTGAGCCACCCCGATCCGGACGCTCGAGGCTTAAAAGAAGCCGAGCGCGCTGTCGCTGTAGGACACCAGCATGTTCTTGGTCTGCTGGTAGTGGTCGAGCATCATCTTATGGTTTTCGCGGCCCACACCCGACTGCTTGTAGCCCCCGAAGGCCGCGTGCGCCGGATAGGCGTGGTAGTTGTTGACCCACACGCGTCCGGCCTGGATGCCCCGGCCCATGCGGTAGCAGGTGTTGGCGTCACGGCTCCAGACGCCTGCTCCAAGACCGTAGAGTGTGTCGTTGGCGATCGCGAGCGCCTCGGCCTCGTCCTTAAAGGTCGTGACGGAGACCACCGGTCCGAAGATCTCCTCCTGAAACACGCGCATCTTGTTGTTGCCCTCGAAGATGGTGGGCTCGATGTAATAACCGTCCTGCAGGCCACCATTCAGAACCTTGCGCTTGCCACCGGTCAGGACCTTGGCCCCTTCGGAGCGGCCGATATCGAAGTAGGAGAGGATCTTCTCGAGCTGATCGTTCGAGGCCTGTGCCCCCATCATGGTGCTCGGCTCGAGCGGGTTGCCCATCTTGATCTTGCCGACCCGCTCGACAGCCCGCTCGATAAAAGCGTCGTAGATAGATTCCTGAATCAGCGCGCGGCTCGGGCAGGTGCAGACTTCGCCCTGATTGAGCGCGAACAGGGTGAAACCCTCGAGCGCCTTGTCGAAGAAGGCGTCGTCTTGCTCCATGACGTCGGCGAAAAACACGTTAGGGGATTTACCACCAAGCTCGAGCGTCACTGGGATCAGGTTTTCCGAGGCGTACTGCATAATCAGGCGACCCGTCGTGGTTTCACCCGTGAAAGCGACCTTGCCGATACGCGGCGAGCTAGCCAGCGGCTTGCCGGCCTCGACCCCGAAGCCCTGCACCACGTTAAGAACGCCCGCCGGAAGTAGGTCGGCAATCAGCTCCACGATATGCATGATGCTGACCGGCGTCTGCTCGGCGGGTTTGAGGATGACGCAGTTGCCCGCCGCAAGTGCGGGAGCAAGCTTCCAGACGGCCATGAGTGCCGGGAAGTTCCAGGGAATGATCTGCGCGACGACGCCGATAGGCTCATGGAAGTGGTAGGCGACGGTCGTGTCGTCGATCTGCGAGATGCCGCCTTCTTGTGCGCGGATCGCCCCGGCAAAGTAGCGGAAGTGGTCAATCGCCAGGGGAAAGTCGGCGGCCATCGTTTCGCGCACGGCCTTGCCGTTGTCCCAGGTCTCGATCTTGGCGAGGGTTTCTAGATTCTCTTCGATCCTGTCGGCGATCTTGAGCAAGATACCTGCCCGCTCGGCAACCGAGGTGCGGCCCCAGGCGTCCTTGGCCTTATGCGCCGCGTCGAGAGCTTTTTCCACGTCAGGAGCCGTCGAGCGGGCGACTTCACAGAAGGTGTGGCCCGTCACAGGCGAGGGGTTTTCAAAGTATTGACCCGAGGCAGGAGGCGACCACTCTCCACCAATAAAGTTGTCGTAGCGTTTTCTGAATTCTACGGGTGGTGCGACTCGCTGGCTGACATCCTGAATCATCTGTAACTCCTTTATGGGTCCATCCCAAGGTGAAACACAAAGTGCGCAAAAAGCTGGGCGCAGCATCGCTATCGACGGCTAACGAACTCAGACGGTCACCTCCCTCGCAGCCCAGAATCTTTTTGTGTGCCTTCATACTAGCAAATACGAGGTTGGCAAAAGGTTGGTGGTCGAACACCCCGAGTGCTAAACTAAGCGTGCAACGATGTCGGAAAATCTTACCTATGAGCGTCACCGAATCGAACAGGTCTGGGCGTCCTATAACACAGGCGTACCGGGCTTGCAGCGAAGCGTGTCGAGAGAGACAGCAACCCGCCAGGGCGTGACTCGGGAGATCAGCCAGTCCTGGGAACGCTCGAGCCAGAATGTCTCCCAGAGTCGCCGCACGGCCCCCGTCGACGATCCGCAGGAGACGCTTTCGGAGTGGCGCGCCTCGCTTTTGCACGCGGCGGCTGCGCCTCTGCTGCGCGATATCGAGGCGACAGCCGAGGCCAACGACTTTATCGTCGGCATCTGCGACGCCTCAGGCAAGCTGCTCTGGACGCACACGGGCAAACATATGCAGAAGCGGGCTGAAGCGCTGCATTTTGTCCCCGGCGGTCACTGGGACGAGAGCAGCGTCGGGACCAACGCCCTGGCCCTGGCCCTGCGGCGCGGCACCCCGAGCAAGGTTTTTTCCGCCGAGCATTACCTCGAGGCCGTCCATGACTGGGTCTGCTACTCCGCTCCTATCCGCGACCCGGCCAGTGGCCTCGCGCTCGGCGTCCTCGACTTTTCGACGACCTGGCAAAAACACAACCCGCTCGGCCTCATGACCGCCACAGCTCTCGCACACTACGTCGAAGCGCGTCTGCAGCTGCTGGCTCCCGGTCTCGGGCGTACGTCCTCCGTCAGGCACGACCCCACCACCCTCGAGCTACGCCTGTGCGGCTCAGCCACCGCGACACTTGATGGCACCCCCATCAAAGCAAGCCCACGCCGCACCGAGATTCTCGCGCTCCTCGCTCTATATCCAGAGGGCCTCACCCTGGACGAGCTTCACGGACACCTCTACGGCGACGAGGCGGTGAGTCTTTCGACGCTCAAGGCCGAAATCTCGGGTCTGAGGAAGAGGCTCGGCGGCCGGCTGGGCTCACGCCCCTACCGGCTCGAGCTCGACCTCTTCTTCGACGCAGCAGAGATACTTCGGCAGCTCGAGCAGGGCGACGTCAAAACCGCCTTGGACCTCTACCAGGGACCCTTCTTGCCCGTCTCGAGGTCACCGACACTCGCCGAATGGCGCACCCTCCTAGAAACGTCACTGCGGCAAGCGAGCTTGCAGCGGGGCAGCGCAGACGATCTCTGGTCGCTCGTCTGCGCCGCACCCGAGAGCAGTGGCTGCGACCTCGAGCTGCTCGGCGCGCTCCAGACACGCCTGCCTACGAGCGACCCGCGCCGCGCCCTGGTCGAAGCCCGCACGCGGCTCGTGAGTCTCTAAGTTGACGGACCCTCGCCGTCGTGATAGCCTTTCTAGGCTGCCGTGCAGCAGCGGGGTGTAGCGCAGCCTGGTAGCGCACTTGACTGGGGGTCAAGTGGTCGTGAGTTCAAATCTCGCCACCCCGACCAGTACAGGACGCAGACTTTAGAATCTGCGTCCTCTTTTTTTGTCAAATACGGCTCCCCATCGTTGGGTATATACCAACCCGGCGACACCATCCCGTACTAAAACCGCACCCTGACTGTCCTCAGCGTCCACTACCGTAAGGGCTCACTCGCCTCCTTCTGGGTTGTGCGCTGCCGGGACGGCAAGAGAAGTCACAGTGCATGTGCGGGAGGGTTAGAGCTGAGTAGCTCGGCTCTCGAGTATCCTTGCCGCGGTGTCCTCGGCTAGGCGTTGCCTCGGCCCTCATCGGGCAGAATAAGCGTTAGGGAGTAGGGCCGCACACCGCTGGAAACGAGTCGGTCCTACTCCCGCCTCTAATGTAACAAACCTCACCGCACACGAACAAATTACTTAAGGTAGTATTTAAGGGTAGTAAAAAACGCCAGGGGAGAAAGAGGACAGATGAGGCAGCTTTCAAGGTTGGCTTTCGTAGTGGCGCTATTGCTTCTCGCATCAGGTGCGTCGGCACAGGTGCAAATATTTTTAGGAAGTGTCGGTGGAACCGGAATCACATCCGGTGGCCTTGTCCCTACAGCCGGCTTGCACATCGGCTCATATAACCTTACCGATTCATTTGGCGCCCGAGTGAGTTTTGAACTTACTCCTGTTGACGTAGGGCTTAACCTTTATCAATTTTCGGCAGACGGGCTCTACGCTTCAGGCGAAACGATTGAGTTTTACGCTGGACCAGGATTCGGCTTGGTCACAGCACCAGGCTTATCCAATGTCTTTGTACTTGGAACTGTTGGCGTAGATTTTGATGCTCATACGACAGTCAGCTACTTCATTGAAGCCCAACCCCGGTATTACTTTGGCGGTCAACCGTTTTTGTACATCCGTTCAGGCCTAAACGTCCGTTTTTAGGAGCGACAATGAATATTAAGGTAATCTTCTTCCCCATCATTTTTGCGATGCTCCTTGCTGCCTGTGGGGGTGACAGCGTTACTCCAACGCCGACGCCAGTCCCGACGCCCGGCACCGATTTACCTACCGTCCCCCCAGGCGTGACGCCAGTCAACCCTACGCCGACACCTACACCGGGGAATGGCAGCGTACCTTACTACGGCGAATGGATTATCACTTAAACCTCCGACCTTGGGACATCTTTTGTCCATGCCCTCCAAATAAACACCGATGTTTCCACTACCAATCTGCGTAATGCGGGCGGTGGCTTACAGGAACTCTGCAATGAGGGAGGGGGCGATAATTGCGGGGGGAGTAATGCTGCAGGATTTGGCGTGATTGGCGAGCTAGTTTTGGATGATGGCAGCGCCCCGCTTTCCCTTGGAATTTTCACGCAGTACGGGTCCGAAGATCCGGTTTTGAAACTTTTGACCATTGACCCCATCGTCATGCAAACAAACGCCCAAGGCCAGCAAACCTTCACTACCTCCTCCGCTTGGGTGCTTTCTAACGACGATTTCGCGCTTGGCACAATTACTGCCACCAATATTGGCAACCCTCGGACTCTTAGAAGTATTGACCCTTTCGCCGTTACGCCTCAGCTTTCTGTTATGAAACAGGCCGCTAAGGCTCTGCGCTAATGCCCACTGCCACTCCTGACGATTTAGAAAAACGGCACATCCCCTCGCAGGAGTGGCAGACCTTTACGCCCATCACGCTCGAGGAGCGGGACGAGGACAAGAGGTAGTGCGTGCAGTCGGTCCCGCCGTGTCCCGCTGGGCTCACTCGCGCTCTGCCGTCACCGAGTGGCGTGCTCGCAAACGTGTCGATCTGCCCGACGGCAGCAAGCGCGACATCGTGGCGTACGGACCCACACGCGACGGAGCGGCGGCTGGCTTCTACCGCAAGCTCAAGGGGCTCGTCAGGGAGACGACGCCCCGGCCTGAGACCATCGGCGTGACTGCACTCTTTGCCGAATTCTTGCAGCATAAGCCTTCGATCAAGGGCGTCAAGGACAAAACCATCCACGGGGACGGCGTGACATTCAAGGTTCATATAGCCCCCGCACTAGGCGACCACGCCGTGACAGACGTGACGCTAGCCGAAGTCCAGCACTTGCAGCATGGCCTCGTCACGCAAAAGAAGTACCATACCGCCGAACTGGTTACGATCCTGCTCAAAAGCTTCTTCATTCCGAGACGCCCAAGACAGCCGCGAGCGTTCGCCGCATCCCGATCTCACGAGTCCTTGCCGACGCCCTCAAACTGCATATAGCCCGTATGGACGTGTTCGCCAGAGAGGACGACCGGGCTGCGCCTGAACTGATATTCCCCAGCTCCGAAGGGACGCCCCTCACGACCCGCACGCTCTACCGGGCGCTTAGGAACGTCGCGGAGGGAGCAGGCCCCGTGCAAGCTACACGAGCTGAGGAAGTGCCACTACCACACCTCTTATCTCACCAAATCGCTGCTACAACGCGGCATCTATAGCCCCAAGCTCGTAGCCCGTCGCCTCGGTCACTCATCGGCCGACACAGCGCTCGAGGTCTATACGCTCGAAAGGGCGAGGGCTTAGGACAAGGCCGGTGGGGATCTGGCGGCATTCGCGTTATCCTGGCGGTCGCAGCTGCCCCCGGATGCTGCTGCTGCACTCCCGAAATTAGCCAAGGCTGCTGCACTCACGGAATTAGCCAACTAGTCGTTTTGTACCGCACTGCAACTTCTATATGACAGACGACCTCAAAACACACACTGAGGGTTATTGGCGCCGGTTAGGCATACCACCTCAGTTAAGCAACTCGCCGTCCTGAACACTCGGCCTGCTGGCGTCGACTACGACTTGGTTCCGGCCTGCTTCCTTAGCCTGATAAAGCGCCTGGTCGACCCGCCCTAGGAGATTGACGAGCGTCTCGTTATGCCGGAAGGCCGCTACGCCCGCACTAAGTGTGATTCGACCGACGTCAGGGAAAGCGTGTCGGGTAACGACGAGGCGCAAGCGCTCGACCGCCTCTTGCGCCTCGTCGAGGGGGAGGCCGGGCAGCACCAGTAGAAACTCTTCCCCACCCCAGCGCCCTATCGTATCTAGCGTCCGCGTTTCTCGCTTCAATAGCCTGCTCAGTTCGCCCAGCACCCGGTCACCTGCTGCGTGTCCGTACTCGTCGTTCACACGTTTGAAGTGATCGATATCCAGAAACGCCACGCAAAAATTCGTGCCTATCCGTCCTGCGCTCTCGGCCTCCCGCTGGAGCTGGCGCTCGAGCGAGCGCCGATTCCCGATATGCGTCAGAGGGTCGGTGTGAGCGTCAGTGCGCAATCTCTCGTGATCTCGGGTCTGCGCGGCCACAACCCCGCCCACCGCCCACAGTAAAAAAAGGGTGACGGTGCCTGAGAAAAATCCTTGCAGGAGCATCGCTCCCGTGCCGTCACCGGGAAGCGCATCGGTTCTCAACAAGAAGTAGTTCATGACGGTCAAGCCGAAGATGGCCTGGATACCGACACCTGCCCAGAGGCCCTGGCGCACGCCGAACACCAAAAAAGCCAGAGTATAGAGCACAGGACTCCAGTAGGTCAGTCCCGCCAGATTCCAAACCCCTGAAATGTCGAAGGCAAAGGTCGCTACCGAATAGGTGAGGCTCGCCAGGTAAAAGGTGGCGAAGCCGCTGTATAGCATCATCTCGTACATCTTGAGATATCGGGGCCAGAACCTCAGCCCTACAAAAAGCAACGAGCAGAGTCCGCCGAAGAGCGGCAAGCCGAGCTGATCTACAACATGGAGGCTGCCGTTGCGGCTCTCGAGGCTGTAGAGCATGGCGCACACCAGTACGGCTACAGGCAGGACGACCAGGTAGACGCGGCATTTGATGCTCTCGATGGGCGACGACCACACCGACGGTTTCACCAAGCGTCCCAACCTGAACAGACCGACCCCCGCCTTATTTGTGTCATGAGCGAGCGTAGCAGAAAAATGCTGACTAGATCATAACTACCCGAGGAGCAACAAGTGAGTCTCTCGCGGGGCAGTGACGCTCATTTCGAATGCCCGACTCCGGGTCATGTGTCTCTTACCTTGGTTGGCAACCAAAAACCTGCCCTTAAGGAAGAAAAACCTTACGCTGTTGAACGTAGCAAACGGCGACCGACAGTGCGCCGCGGATCTACCACACAAACCCTTAAAAGGAAGCCTCACCATGAGAGCTCGCGTCGGTTTCGACTTGAGCTACGTCTCGCCCCACCCAACCCCTCTTCTCTCACTCCTCGCGGCCAGACAAGAGAGTCGTCACCACTGCCTCATCGAAGAAACGCCACCCTACGGCACGCTCCGCACCTTCTCCGACATCTACGGCCACAGGACGTGGCGGGCGACCGCCGGTCCAGACCTCCTCACCCATCGTCATGACGCGGTGGTCGAGGTCCCCTTCACTCCCGACTTGGTCCTCCCGGGTCTCACCAAGGTTCCCGTAGCTAAGGGTGCCGCTCTACACCTTACCAAGCCGCTACTGTCCACTCGAGCCGTTCATAGATGAGGCCTGGCATTCGGACACCTGCGAGGTGACTGGGAGCAGGTCCAAGCCGTCTGCAACTGGCTTCACGAGACTGTGCTGCCCTGAGTGACACCTCGTCGACGGCTACGACGTTTACGTCAAGCGTGAGAGGGTGTATCGAGATTTCGCCCACATCGCTATCTCTCTGTACCGGGCGTTCAACATCCCGGCCCGTTACGTGGGCAGCTACTTACCGGACATCGGCGTGCCGGATGACGGGCGACCGATGGACTTTCACGCCTGGTTCGAGGCGTTAGTCGGGGGAGCGTGGCTTACTTTCGATACCAGACACAACCAGCCTCGTACAGGCCGTGTCGTATGGCCGTAAGCCGTCGATACGGCCGTATCGACGGCTTACGGCCATACGACACGGCCTGTACGAGGCTGGTTGTGTCTGGTATCGAAAGTAAGC
>JBMDWS010000374.1:0-2045 GCA_048594695.1 Truepera sp.
GGTGAAAAGGGGTAGCGCTCGAGCGCACCCCGGACCTCGCGGGCATGGGGTCGTGCGGCGGGGTCGGCGTCGAGGCAGCGGCTCAGCAGGTCGCGCAGGTCGCCGGGAAGCGGGCCAGAGAGGTGACGCACCGTCATGGCCCAGGAGAAGAGATCGCCTGCAAACGTCGCGCCGCCGATCCTTTCGGGCGGGCTGAACTCGCTGGGCCGGACACGCCAGGGCACGCCGTAGCCTTCGAGCACGAACCTCCCCTCGGCTTCGCCCGCGTAGAGCACGCGTGTCGGAGTGAGGTCACCGTGAACCACGCCGGCCCGCGCCGCGTCGTCGAGTGCGGCAGCGGTCTGGCGCAGCAGCGCCTCGACTTGTTGGGGCGGTACGGTGCCGCGCAGGGGCTGAAGCTCGGGAAAAAAGGCTGTCACGACTTCGCCCGTGCCGCCGACGTGGGTGACCTCGAGAACCGGTGGGATGTGTGGCGAGGTGAGGTCGCCGGGGCGGCTGGTCGGCTCGCCCATAAAGCTGTAGAGTCGGACGGGCAGCCCAGTCAAGGCGTCGCGCCCGCTAAAAGTCTGGACGCCGTCCTGTTCGGACAAAAGGGCTTGCGGTTGATACCTCTTAGCCATCTCGGCTCCTTGGACCTGCGAGGTGGGTGTGTAAAGGCACCCTCGAGGATAGCTGGGGATTCATCCACTCAGTATAGCCCTCAGTTCAAAGGCTCTCCGTTGACGACTCGTACCCCAGGTGCTTGTGAGCCACCCGTGAAGCTGCTAGCGTACTTTTATGTCGGAAACGCCCCAAACCCCCACCGAGCGCCAGATCATGGAGGCGCTCAGCACTGTCAACGACCCCGAACTCCACCGTGATTTGGTGAGCCTCGGGATGATCAAGGATCTTAAGCTCGACGGCACTACACTTTCACTTACCGTCAATCTGACGACCCCTGCCTGTCCCATGAAAGCCCAGATCGAGCGCGATGTGCGAGCGGCGCTTGGCCATGTACCCGGTCTGGGGACGGTCGACCTTACCTTCGACGCACAGGTGCGCGCCTCGCCGCAAAAAGAGCTGCCGGGGGTCAAGAATGTGATCGCCGTGGGCTCGGGCAAGGGGGGCGTGGGCAAGTCCACGGTCGCCGCCAACATCGCTGCGGGGCTGGCGCTCGAGGGTGCCGCCGTGGGCCTGCTCGACGCCGACATCTACGGACCGAGCCAGGCCAAGATGTTTTCCGTCGAGGGTAAGCGTCTCATGGCCGACGAGGAGAAGCGCATCCTGCCGCTGCGCAACTACGGCGTCAAGGTCATCTCGATCGCCAACCTCGTTGAGGACGGGCAGGCGCTCACCTGGCGCGGGCCGATTCTGCACGGCACGCTGACGCAGCTGCTCAAACAGACCGTCTGGGGCGAACTCGACTACCTCATCGTCGACCTGCCGCCCGGTACCGGCGACGTGCAGCTTTCGCTCTCGCAGCTCGTGCCCCTGACGGGTGCCGTGATCGTAACCACGCCGCAGGATGTGGCCCTTCTGGATGTGCGCCGCGCCTACACCATGCTCCGCAAAACGCATGTTCCGGTGTTGGGCGTCGTCGAGAACATGTCGTATTACGAGCTGCCGGACGGAACCCGCGACTACATCTTCGGTGAGGGCGGCGCGGCCCGCTTCGCTGAGAGTGAACGGCTCGCTTTGCTAGGCCAGATCCCCATCACCCGGGCGATGCGTGAAGCGGGCGACGCGGGCAAGCCGCTGGTCGTTTCCTCTCCTGACAGCCCGGACGCGCAGGCCCTGCGTAAGGCGGCGCGGGTGCTGGCCGGGCAGGTGAGCATTCAGAATCTGAACGTCTTGCCCGTTCTATAATCGGTTGGGCGGCTAGCGTGTTTCCCTCCATCAAGACGACACGGGGGCCTGGTGTATTCAGAAAAGGCAACCGATACCCTGTTTCGAGGGCAGGTAAACCGACGCAAATTCTGGCACATGAAGGGCGACCGGATGAAGTCTAGGTACCTGCTCGCTGTTTTGGCGCTCTTCTTGTGCGCCTGCCCTAGTACGGGCACGCT
>JBMDWS010000375.1:0-1978 GCA_048594695.1 Truepera sp.
CCACGGTCACGTCACCACCGTCCCGCAGACTTCGGGCGTGAGGATACCCTCCAAAAAAGCCCGCACATCGTCCTTGATGGGCATGTAGTAGAGGTTCGTGCCTGTTTGCTGAGCAAACGCCAGAGCGTCCCGAGCGAAAGCACGGCTCCACTCGAGGGTCGGCTCGAAGTGGGCTGGGAAAACAGCGTGATTGCGGTTTTGCCAGTAGCCGAGCGAGCGCTTGCTGGTCACCGTCGTCGCGCCCCAGTAGAGGGTGACGCCTCGCAGGAGTTCAGCGTAGACCTGCATCAGCCGGAGGTCGAAAAAGGGCTGGGTAAAGAGGCCGCTGGCCCCGGCCTCGAGCTTCTCGAGGGCGTAGTCGCGCTCCCGCATCAGGCTCTGGCGGTAGGGGTCGAGCGCGCCGTAAACCGTGACGTGCGGCAGGGCGCTCTTGATCGCGCGGATCAGCTGCGTGCTGGTGGTCGGGTAGCTGGGGGTGCCCATATCGGCGGGTGGGTCACCCGCCACGACCAGGACTTCGTGGAGCTCGGCCTCGTCTAGGTAGCGCAGTAGTGGGGTCAGGGCGCTGAGATTGGTGGCGACAGCGCGGAGGTGCGGGATGGCGCGGCGCACGTGCCCCTGTGAGAGGCGGCAGGCCTCATGACTGCGCAGCGAAAAGCGCGTCAGATCGGGAATATTGACCGTGTCGATAAAGGGAAAGTGCGTTTTAAGCGCGACAAGCTCGAGCCCCAAAGCGTCGGCGCTACGGGGGACGAGTTCGATGGAGATGCGCGGGATGTGAGACTGTACTGGCATCATGGCCCTCCTCCAGGGGGTTATGCAGAAGAGGGTAAACCACTCTTCTCATCTGCCCGAGCGGCGTTATCGTAAGGCCCACGCTCGGCTGGACGGAGCACCCGCTTAGATGAAAGCTGGTTGCTGGAGCGTCTTCGGGCCAGGTCCCTCGGCTCCTCGAGATGAGGTAGAGGCGTAAGCCTCCATGACCTTCTATTGTGTCGCGCTACTCGCCCCGGCGTCAAGTGAAGGCAGAACGATGACTGTTCGCTCGGGGGTTTGGGCGCGTTTTGAGCCCTGCGGCCCGCAGCACTGGGCAACAGTGGGTGAAACTCGAGGGGCTGGGGCAAGCTCAACGAGATTATCCGGGTTTCCTTCGTCGATTGTCTGGCGGTTCTGGTTCCAGTGGTGCTTTTCGGGTGCAGGGTGTGTCTGGCGCAGTGGGTACAGGTGGGGCGAGGGCTTGCCTTCTCAACGCCTCTGGTAAGGCTGCTTTGGTAAACCCTCGAGGGCTACGCACGCGGGTGACGCTGGGCTAAAGTGCTTGGATGATGCCCCCCCGCCCCTGGCTTTCCGACGCCGCCCAGCACTTTTTCGACGCCCATATTTCTCGTTACAGCGATTTGTCTCCTGATGCCCTCGAGCACATCCTCCATGAGCAGGTCGCGCTGCACGAGCAGCACTACGACCACGAGTGCCTCACGCTCTACGCCGGGACCAACGTGCCCAACCCGAAAGTCTCGGCGCTGCTGGGCTCGAGCCTCGGCAGCCGCCCCAACCTGGGGCACCCCGGCGATAAGTTCAACCGGGGCATGGTACACGCTGAGGGTCTCGAGGTCATGCTCTCCGAACTCTTACGGCGACTTTTCGGTGCGCCCTACGCCGAATACCGCGTTGGCAGCGGCTCGCTCGCCAACCTCTACGTCTACATGGCGACCTGCGCGCCTGGCGACACCATCATGGCCTTTTCGGACGCGGCGGCGGGGCACGTCACGCACCACGCGGCGGGGGCCGCCGGGCTCTACGGCTTGCAGGTCCACGACGTGCCGTTCGACGCGGCCCGGATGGACGTGGACGCGGCGGGGCTCGCAGCGCGAGCCCGTGAGCTGCGCCCAAAACTCATCATCATCGCCGGGAGCATGTGCCTGTTACCCTATAACCACCGGGGTGTGAGCGAGGTTGCCGGCGAAGTCGGGGCCGTGGT
>JBMDWS010000376.1:0-5960 GCA_048594695.1 Truepera sp.
CTTAGAAAAAGAAGAACTCGAGGACGGCGTCAACGTCTGCTTTTATGTCATCACTCGGGGTGACGGCTAGATCGTCTCGGCGGCGGGTACGAGGTCGAAAACCGCCAGTTCTGCTGGGCAGTTCCAGCGAACAGGCAACAGGCTCACACCTAAACCCCGCGAGACGTACGCCTTGCCAAAGCGGGCGTCAGGTGGCGGTGCCCAGCCCTCAAGGTAGCGTTCACCATAGCCCGAAGAGGTCTCAAGTACACCCCAGTAGGGCAAGCGCACCTGTCCGCCGTGCGTATGGCCGGAAAGCGTCAGATCGACGTGCAGCGTCATGGCGGGAAAAAAGTCGGGCTGGTGGTTGAGGAGCAGCGTCGCCGCGTTTCCCGGCGCGTCCATCATGGCGGCCTCGAGGTCAGGATAGCCCGTGCCCCAGTCGTCGACCGCCCCGAGGTAGAGGTCGGGACGGATGAGCCGCCCCTCGTTGATCAGAAGCGTGATGCCCGCCTCGGTCAGCGCCCGCCGGAGCGGCGCGATATCGGGAAAACGCCGCCTGTCATGGTTGCCGACACAGGCCCAGACGCCAAGTGGCGCACGCAGCGCCGAAAGCGCGTCCACGAGCTCTGAGAGCGGCGCGCGGAGCCAGCGGTCGACTGTATCACCCGTCAGGACGATGAGGTCGCCCCGCTGCGCTTGAGCCTGAGCTACCCAGGCGCGTAGCGAATGAGCGTGAATATAGGGGCCAAAATGCAGGTCGCTCAGCTGAACAACCCGGAGCGGCCGACGCAGCCGGGGCAGACCGACGCGGTGATGTGTCACGTGGGCGCGGTAGACGTTGCCCGCGACGCGCCCTCCGAGAAGTCCGGCTGCACCAAAGAAAAGGCTACTCAAAAAGGCGCGGCGGGAGAGCTTGGGCATACTCTAAAGCATAGCTTCGTTGGGGCTGGTTCGCGACCTTTTACTTCGAGGCTAGACCCTATCCTGCAGGCGCACTGCGAGTCAGGCGGAGAGAGAGTCTCCGAGACTACTATTTAAGAGACGTTTGACTGTGCGCTTGAAGTTGGCAAGCTCGAGCGGCTTGGTAAAAAAGGCGCTGACACCGAGGTCGGCGAGAGGTGGCAAGGCGCTCGCACCACTGACGACGAGTTTGGGTAAGGTACCCCGAAAAGCGAGGGCGCGCAGCAGTTCGAGCCCATCCATGACGGGCATCTCAAGGTCGGTAATGAGCAGCTCGACTTCGGGGTGTTCGGCAAGCTGAGCAAGAGCCGCACGCCCGTGCTCGGCCTCGAGAGTCGTGTGACCCTCGCTTTTCAACACGCTCCGTAGCAAAAAGCGCATGGTGGGATGATCGTCTACGATGAGGATAGTAGCCACGCCAATCAGGCTAGCGTGGCCCTTCTTACAAAGTTCTTACGAGGTTCTTAAGTCTTCCGTAAAGGTCTAGTGAGCACCCACCCCTAGCCGCGCCGGAAGAGCGCTGCCATCCCCTGCCCTCCGCCGACGCACATCGAGATGACGCCATATTCGGCGTCCCGCCGCGCCATTTCAGCGAACAGATCGGCGGCGATCCGCGCGCCCGTCGCCCCTAGTGGGTGCCCGATGGCGATAGCACCACCGTTGACGTTGAGCTTGTCGTCAGGGATGGCGAGCTCGCTCTGGCTATAGAGGCATTGACTGGCAAAGGCTTCGTTGATCTCGAAAAGATCGATATCGTCTACCGTCATGCCAACCTTGCCGAGCAGTTTGCGAATCGCCGGGACCGGACCGACCCCCATGATCTCGGGCGCGACCCCGACCACAGCAGCCTGTACTAGCCGGGCAAGCGGCTCGAGGCCCAGATCGGCGGCCCGTTCCTGCCCCATCACCACGGTCATCGCTGCCCCGTCGTTCAAGGGGCTCGAGTTACCCGCCGTCACGCTCGCCGCCTCGTCCTCGGCAAAGACCGTCCTGAGGCTCGAGAGGCGCTCGAGCGTCGTATCCGCTCTCGGACCCTCATCACGCGCCACGGTGACCTCATGCCATTCCTCGGCCTCATCCTTGACCCGCGTGGGAACCGGCACGACCTGAGTGTCGAAACGTCCGGCCTGAAGGGCCGCGACGGCCTTCTGATGCGACCAGAGCGCAAAAGCGTCCTGATCGGCGCGGCTCACGCCGAAGCGCCGCGCCACAGCCTCAGCGGTCTGACCCATCGTGTGATAGGCCCCCGGCTGCTCGCGCATGAGCTTTTTGTTGATCGACAGCGTGTGCCCCCCCATCGGCACACGGGAGGTGCAGTCTGTACCCCCCGCAAAGATCACCTCGCACATCCCCTGCGCAACAGCCTGCGCGCCCTGCACCATCGTCTGTAAGCCCGAGGCACAAAAGCGGTTGACGGTCGCGCCCGCGACCGTTTCGGGAAACCCGGCAAGCTGCAGCGCCAGCCGGGCGAAGTTGTACCCCGCCTCCCCTTCCGGGTGGGCGTTGCCGAGCAGCACGTCGTCGATAAGGTCCGGGACGAGGCCCGGCGTCCGTGTGAGAGCTTCCTGGAGGATAAAGGCCCCCAAGTCGTCGGGGCGGGTGTCTTTGAATTGTCCTTTATGGGCGCGCCCTACAGGCGTCCGCACAGCGGTCACGAAAACAGCGTCGGTCATAAACACTCCCTTTAGAAAACTATAAAAGAGAACGTTCAGGCAATCGGTCGGGTACCCGGCACGGTTTGAGAAACACCAGCAGGCTGTCGTCGGCGGCGAGCTCGAGCCAGATCACCTCGAGCGCCGTCTCCGGCAGGGCAGGCAGCACGACCGGACGCTGTTCATGATAGAGGTCGGCTACGTCGCAGGCGAGTTCGAGAAGCGACGGACCCGAGCCCCTGTTAACGCGCCGCAGGGCAGTCTTGTCCGTACGCCACAAAAAGCAGCCCCCGTCGGCGGGATCGTTACCCACAACGCTGAGCCTGCCGGGGTAGCCGTAGAGGCTCGCTGCACCTGTGAGATCGTCTCCTGCCAACACCGCGTCAGGATACCGTGAGAAATGGATGAAGGATGTCGAGAAACATACAGACGCCAGCTTGTGAGAGCAAGAGCACCCTCCAGAATCGTTCAAGACTGCCAGCCGGCTTTAATTAATTTCGTGGCCCGCTCGAGATTTTCACAGCTTACGCCTCCGCTTATCGGCATCTACGCTCTTGCAGAGATACGGTGCCCGGCTTACCCCAAAACGTTCAGATGTTTGGAGGATAAGTCGTGCCTGAGACTCGCCCTTTCACCCCCGCCGACCGCGCTTTTGTTTTCAGTCTTGCACCGAGGCTTAAGGTCGGTAAAAGCCGTGGCGGGACGATGCTCGCTGGCTAGAGGCAGTTTATGGTTAGCTCGCCGGAAGTATCGCCGAAAATGATAGGTTGGGCGCTACGTTCATCGCACAAGACAAGTTGGGAGAACCACTCGGTTTTGCATCCGTGACGCGTGGGAGTCACTTTACGGGCCAGCCACAAGCCATCATTGGGGAGCTTCCTACGAGCGCCAAGGGCGAGGGCCGTGGCGCTGTAACTACACTTGTCGGGGCTTGCGAACGGTGGGCTCGAGATCAGGGTCTTTCGCTCTTGGTTCTTACCAACGGTGCTGGAAATGGCCGCGACCTGAGCTTCTATCAACATCTGGGCTTTCAGGATGAGGACGTGACACTGACCAAACTCTTGTGAGGTCAAAACGCCGCGTTCCCCCTCTGTGTCGTTCTCTGGGCTCGCAGATGCTCAATCGGGGCTTCAAGACACGAGGTATAAGGTACAAAGTAGAGGTGTTCTGGCTCGAGCGATTTTGGGTGTCGGCAGGGCTCGAGTCCTCTAGACAAAGATGTCGGGCACGTCCGCGAGGTTCTGAAAGGCGTCTACAGCGTCGAGTAGGACCTGACTCGCTGCTTCCCGGAAAGCCAGGATTTCCACGCGTTTCCCGCGCTGCTGCGCGACCTCCAGAAGCGGCACAAAGTCGCCGTCGCCACTTGCAAGAACAATGACCTCGACGTGATCCCAGGCCCGTACGATGTCGGCGGCGATGCCCATATCCCAATCGCCCTCGAGAACGGGCCTACCGCCATTATCAGCGCGGTGAACGCGCACTTTGCGTCTCCGCACCCGGTAGCCGAGCGCCGAGAGTTTGGTCACGAAGCCGTAGGCGGTCGCCTCCCCCTCACGCTCGACGACGTAGGCCGTCGCTTGCGCCAGGTGTCTCCCACGAATGCTCAGGGCGAGAAGTCTCTCGTAGTCGACATGGCTGCTGTAGACGTCGCGGGCCGCGTAGTAGAGGTTCTGGGTATCGACGAACAGGGCGACACGCTGCTCGCGCCACTCACCTGGGCGATAAGACTCGGGGGTTGGAATACTCACGCCGAGCATTATAAAACCCTGCCCCTACAAAAATTTCGCCATGATCAGATTGTCCTCGAACGCGCCCGCGTCGTAGATGTGCGCCCGCTCGCGGCCCTCCAGCACGAATCCCTCGCGCTCATAGAGGGCGCGCGCCGCCTCGTTTTGCGCCCGCACGTTCAAACTGATCTTTTTGATCCCCTGCGCGCTCGCCCAGGAATAGCACACGTCAAGGAGCGCCCCCGCTGCCCCCCGACGGCGATAGGCGGCGTCTACTGCGAGCGTCAGGACGGCGACGTGCTCGAGCTTTCTGGGGTAAAGGCGGTGCAGCTCGAGCCAGGCCACCGGCAACTCTCCGGCGAGCGCCAGAAGATAAAGCGAGCGGCCAGAATCGACCCCGCGCAGGCGTTGACGCAGCCCCTCCACCGAAGGCGGTCCATCCCCAACGAACCAGCGTCCCTCGGCATAGATGTCGGTCTGCAGGCGGGCCAGCGAAGGCGCGTCGGCAGCTGCAGGTGCGCGAATAAGAAATGTCGTCACCAAGGGGCAATATACACCCAGCAAACGAAACTCCGCAGGTCCCCTTGCTATACTCAGCCGAACGCGCCGAGGCGCAAGCAGGAGGCCACATGTATAAACTCATCAGTTCGGAGTCGGTCACCGAGGGCCACCCCGACAAGCTCGCCGACCGCATCAGCGACAGCGTCCTCGACGCCATGCTTGCGGTCGATCCGGAAGCCAGGGTCGCAGCTGAAACCATCCTCACCAAAGGACTCGCGCTGATTGCCGGGGAGATCACCTGTAACGGCTACGTCGACTTGCAAAAGATCGTCCGCGACACCGTGCGCGAGGTGGGCTACACCGACGCCGCCTACGGCATCGACGCGGACCATTCGGCGGTTCTGATCGCCATCACCGAACAGTCGCCGGACATCGCGCAGGGCGTGTCCAAGGTTCAGACCGACGGGGCCGACCCTTTTGACCTCATCGGCGCAGGTGACCAGGGTCTGATGTTTGGTTACGCCACCGACGAGACCCCGGAACTGATGCCACTGCCCATCACCCTGGCGCACGCCCTCACGCGCCGCCTCGCCGAGGTGCGCAAAAACGGAACCTTAGAGTATCTCCGTCCCGATGGCAAAGCGCAGGTCACTGTCGCCTACGACGGCGACACTGCTGTTACAGTCGCAGCGGTGGTCGTCTCGGCCCAGCACGACCCGGACGTAACGATGGAGAGACTCGAGCAGGACATCAAGACCCACGTGATCCGTGCGGTCATCCCCGAAAATCTGCTGACTGAGACGACGCGCTTTTACATCAACCCGACCGGGCGCTTCGTCATCGGCGGACCAGAGGGAGACGCGGGCCTCACCGGGCGCAAGATCATCGTCGACACCTACGGCGGCGCAGCACCCCACGGTGGCGGCGCGTTTAGCGGCAAGGACCCGACCAAGGTCGACCGCAGCGCCTCGTACTACGCCCGCTACATGGCGAAAAACCTCGTCGCAGCGGGCCTCGCCCGGCGCGCCCAGGTTCAGCTCGCCTACGCCATCGGCGTCGCGCACCCGGTCGGCATCTACGTCGATACCTTCGGCACCTCGGACGTGCCCGACGAACAGCTCGCCGCAGTGCTGCAAGA
>JBMDWS010000377.1:0-2071 GCA_048594695.1 Truepera sp.
TCCTTACCGTGCGTGACGCTGACCTCGCGCAGGTGCGGCGCGTAGATGATGACCTCGCCCCCGTCGGCGATGACTGGTTCGGTCTTGTACATCGCCTTGGCTGCCGTCCACAGGTCCTCGTACTTGGTCGACGGCATGGACAGCACACTCCGGAAGGGCCGGGGTTTATAGATGATGTTGAGCGCCGCCGACAGCTCCGCTGCCCGCTCCCAGGCCGTGACGTAATCACCCACGAAGACGCCGTGCAGGTCGCTACGCTGCAGCACCAGCTTGATACAGACGAGCGGTTTGCTGTCGGCAACGAACCGTGCGCCCCGGTGCAGCACGCGCCGCACCGCCGTGTCCTTCACTCCAATGGTGTCGTAACTCGTCGCCAGCGCCCCCAGCCAGTGCGTGCTGTCGATGATCTCGTGCCCGGCGATGCCCGGAAACAGGTACTTGGCCCCGCCGGAAAAGCCCGCGACTTCGTGCGGAAACACTGGCCCGACGATCAGCAGCGCGTCGTAGTCGTCGATCAGGCGGTTGAGCGCGATGGGCGTCTCGCGGGTCACGAACCCGTTTGTCAGGTCCGCCATCTCGTCGGCGCCGATCACTCCGAACGTCCGAAGCTGCGTGGGGTCGTCCCAGTGGTGGTTGAAGACGGCGCTCTTGGGGTAGCGCTCGAGGCGCACCACCGGCGACGCACCGACCAGCCGGGTGATCGCTGCCTCGGACATGGGTTGGTGCGTCCCGAGCGCGATGAGGTAATCGAGGCGGGCGACCTCCGCCGAAAGCGTTTCGTAGAGGAGCCGGAACAGCAGGGGGATCGGCGCGGTGCGGGTGCCATCGGGGATGATGACGAGCACGCGTTTGCTCCGGTAATGGGCAGGCTTGAGCGCCCCCTGCAAGATCTCCCGCACCTGCGCCTCACCGAGCGTCGCCTCAGTGCTGCCCCAGCCCCCGAGCAGGCCCGTCATAGTAGGCCCGTCACAGCAGCTCCGTCATGGGCGGGCCGCTCATATCCCGCCGAAGGCCGAATAGCCCCCATCGACCGGCACCACGACCCCGGTCACAAAGCGCGACGCCTCGCTCGCCAGCCACACCGTCGTTCCGACGAGTTCCTCCGCTTCGCCAAAACGCCCGAGCGGGGTGTGGTCGATAATGAGCTGCCCGCGCTCGGTCAGGCTGCCGTCTCGGTTGAGCAGCAGATCGTGGTTTTGCTCCCCGATAAAAAAGCCCGGCGCGACAGCGTTGACCCGTACCCCCGGTCCGTAGCGGCGGGCGAACTCGACAGCCAGCCAGCGCGTCAGGTTGTCGACCGCCGCCTTGGCTGCGGCGTAGCCCACCACACGGGTGAGGGGCCTTAGGGCCGCCATCGAGGAGATGTTGATGACCGAGCCCTGCCCCGCGTCACACATGACCGCACCGAAAACTTGCGTCGGCAACACCGTACCGAGAAGATTGAGGTCAACGACTTGCCGCAGGGCAACAGGCTCGAGGTCGAAAAAGCTCGTCTCCCCCACGACCGTCGCCGATGGCTGATTGCCCCCGGCAGCGTTCACGAGGATGTCTAGCCGCCCCCACGCTGCCAGAACCTCGTCGCGGCAACGCGCGAGCGCTTCCCGGTCGAGCACGTCGGCTGTGAGAGGTAGCGCCCCCAGCCCTTCCTCCCGAAGGCTCTCGGCTAGCGCCTCGGCACGGGCGCTCCGGCGTCCCAGAATCCCGACCCGCGCACCCGCGCGGGCCAGCCCCGCCGCCAGCGCCCCTCCGAGAACCCCTGTGCCCCCCGTGACGATGGCGACGCGTCCGGTCAGATCGAAGGGCGTCACAAGAAAGCTGATTTTTCAGTGCGAGCCGTATATAGAAGCATGGTGTCTCCTAGAATACGCCCAAACGCACAGTGTGTTTATTACAAGGCATTCAGATGACAGGGCGTTCAGGTTTTAGAATCGGCGTTCTGGCAGGTTGCCCAAGCACCTCAGCGCCCACTGCACCGGAGGTTGGGGCCAGAGCGTCCTAGAAAGAGACGTTGAACCCCGCCCGTACACGCTCGTCCACGTAGCTTCCGCTGCCGCTGGTGTAGTACCAGTAG
>JBMDWS010000378.1:0-2490 GCA_048594695.1 Truepera sp.
CCCAGCACGCTGCCCAGACGCGCAAAGGCACTTTCGGTCGCTTCCCCGAGCGCCACACCCTCGGCGCGGCGCGCCAGGATCAGGCCGAACCCGAGCGCCAGCGCCTCGTCATCGGTAAAGCGCAGAGCCGGGAGGAGCGAACCGGGTGCCAGCGCAACACCCCCGCCCGGTCCCGGCGTCGTTTCGGCAAGGAGGCCAAGCTCCTGCAGCCGCGCCACGTCCCGCCGCACCGTGCGCTCGCTGACCCCCAGGCGCTCAGCCACCTCAGCGGTCGTCAGGCGCTTGTGCCCCTGAAGCAGGTCGGCAAGTCGAAAGAGCCGAGCAGTCACGCCTTCCATGACCTCAGCTTACGCGAAACCCGGACAGGTTTTGGCCGGGTTTCTGGCTACGCTGTCTTTAGAAGGAGGCGCGAGATGAAGGAGCGGAACTTCGACAAACACGAGCGCGAGCGACACCCTATGCCCGACTTCGTGCGGGAGGCGCTTGGGCCACGCGGCCTGATGGCGGCCTATCGCCGTCGCCCCGCCTATCAGCAAAACGACTATCTGGGCTGGATTGCCCACGCCAAACGCGCGGAGACGGTGCAAAAGCGGCTAGGGCAGATGCTGGATGAACTTGAACGCGGCAACACCTACATGAAGATGCGCTACAGCGCAGAGGAGAAATAACGTGGCTGTCGAATTCTTGAACCCCAAAGGGATGCACACCAACCCGGCGTTTTCGCAGGCCGTAACGGTCAGCGGCCCGGTCAGGACCGTCTATGTCGGGGGGCAAAACGCGGTCGATGAAGCCGGGAACGTCGTAGGCAAGGATGACCTCGCAGCTCAGGTCGAACAGGTGCTGCACAACCTCAAGCTCGTGCTGGACGCAGCGGGCGCGTCGCCGCAGAACATCGTTAAGTGGACGCTCTATACCGTGCAGGGGCAGGATGTTCGCGAAGGTTTTACTGACTTTCAGCAGGTCTGGGGCGCGCCCAATCCGGCCCCCCTCATCACCAGCGTTTTCGTCTCGGCGCTAGCGAACCCGGACTTTTTGCTCGAGCTCGAGGCCGTCGCTGTCGTGCCAGAGGCAGCGTGAGCGGGCACACGGGCACGGGTCGCATGGACACGGGCCACATAGACACGGTGCACGTGAACGGCGGGATTCTCCACTATGAAATCATTGGGGAGGGTGAGCCGCTCGTCCTGGCGCACGCGGGCGTCGCCGATCTGAGCATGTGGAACGCGCAGATGAGCGCCTTCGCGGCACACAACCGCGTCCTGCGCTACGACATGCGCGGCTTCGGTGCGTCAGACGACGCAGCCAGTACCTTCTCGCATCACGACGATCTAAACGACCTGCTCACGCAGCTCGATATCGACCGGGCGCACTTCGTTGGCCTGTCGAACGGCGGCATGGTGGTTACAGACTTCGCCCTCGCTTTTCCTGAACGGGTAGCGTCGCTGGTGCTCGCCTCCCCGGCGCTGAGCGGTCACGACTTTTCAGGTGAGCCGCCCCAAGCGATCTACGCCCTGATGGCAGCGCTCGAGGCGGGGAATCTGGACGCGGCGAGCGACGTGGCAACCCGCATCTGGGCTGACGGGCCTCACCGCACGCCCGACGCGGTGAACCCAGCGGTACGCGACCACCTTCGTGCCATGAGCCGCAGGGCGCTCGAGAACCAGCTTCCGGGGGCGATGCAACCTGCGCCGCTCGAGCCGCCCGCCGCAGGCCGCCTGAGCGAGATCACCGCGCCGACCCTTATCGTGCTCGGCGACAAGGACGACCCCAGTATTCTGGAAATTGGCGAGATCTTACACGCAAGCATCGCCGGATCGGAACAGGCCATTATCGAAAACGCCGCGCACATGCTCAATATGGAGCGCCCTGAAGCCTTCAACATCCTCGTGCTGGACTTTCTGGAGCGCCACCGATGACCAAACTCGACCTGTTTCGTGCTTCGCCCGACTACTACCGCGCTACTCCCCAGCCGAGCCTGGGGACTTTCGGGCCGCTGCCCTACCTGAACATCCGGGGGCAGGGTGAACCGGAGGGGGAGGCGTATACGGCGGCGCTCTCGGCGCTCTACAGAGTGGCCTACAGCGTCAAAAAACGCAGTAAGGCCGAAGGGCAGGACTTCGTGGTGTCGCGGCTCGAGGGGCTCTGGTGGGTCGCCGACGATGAAACGCTGCCACCTCTGGAGGTACCCCGCGAACGCTGGCACTGGCGGCTCATGCTGCGCCTCCCGGACTTTATCGAGGAGGCCGATGTCGTGGCGGCAAAAACGACCGCCAGAATGCGGGACGAAGGGGCCGAACGTGTCGCTTGGGACGTGCTCGAGGAAGGAACGTGCGTGCAGATCCTCCACCGTGGCCCCTTCAGCCAGGAACCGGAAACGCTCGAGCTGCTCGACAGTTTTATCGAGCACGAGGGTCTTGTGCGAAACGGCCTCCACCACGAGATCTACCTGACCGACCCGCGCCGCAGCGCCCCGGAGAAGCAGCGAACCAT
>JBMDWS010000379.1:0-4038 GCA_048594695.1 Truepera sp.
GCGTTTGCGCTCTATGCGAAGACAGTAGCGAAGACACTCGAGCTACCTCAGGAACGTACCGTGCTCGGCGACGACATGCAGGTTGCCTACGCCAGCGCTTTCAAGCCGGGCGAGGGTGTGCTCGTCTATGCCGGAACGGGCAGCATCGCCTGTCACCAAACGGCAGCGGGAGACGTGGTGCGGACCGGCGGTTACGGCTACCTCATCGATGACGCAGGGGGCGGCTACTGGTTGGGACGCGAGGGGCTCAAGGCCGTATTCCGGCAGGGTGACGCGCTCGGCAAACCCTCCCGAACGCTTCTGGCCAAGGTGCTTTTTGAGAGACTAGGTAGCCGCGACTGGGACGTGCTCATGCCGCGCATCTACGGTGGAGGCCGGACATGGATCGCGGGGCTGGCCCCGGCGCTTGCTGAGGCCGCGGCCTTAGGGGACGCAGACGCGCAGCGTATCCTGCGGGCGGGTGGGGGGGAGCTTGCGCGGCTCGTCACGGACCTCTTCGGGCGCTTGGGCCACGGACTTCCGGTTGCGTTCGCGGGGGGCATCTCTCGGCTCAGTCCGGTGCTGACGGGAGCGCTCGAAGAAGCCCTCGGCGTGCGCGTCCAGACCCTTCGGGAAGAACCCGTGCGGGCGGCGGCGCGCCTGGCGCTCGAGGTTGCGGTTGGGCTGCTGTAGATATCACACCGCAGTAGACTGCGCCCATGCCAAAGAACGATACGAAGCGGGTCATGCTCGTCACGGGTGGAGGCAGAGGGATCGGCGCGGCGACTGCGCTTGAGGCGGCGCGGCGTGGCTACGCTGTGGGTGTCAACTACCGGACGCGGCGGGTAGTTGCTGAAGAGATCGTGGCCACGATACGGGCGGAAGGCGGCGAAGCTGTCCCCTTGCAGGCCGATGTCTCCCAAGAAGCGGAGGTCGTGCGGCTCTTCACCGAGCTTGACGAGAGGCTTGGCCCCCTCACGGCTCTCGTCAACAACGCCGGGACGCTCGAGACCCAGGCCCGCCTCGAGACCTTCACGGGTGAGCGCCTGGCGCGGGTTTTTGCAACAAACGTCTTCGGGGCATTCTTCTGCTGCCGCGAGGCTTTGAAGCGGATGTCGACGGTTCACGGCGGTGCGGGCGGAAGCATCGTCAACGTCTCGTCGCTGGCGTCGCGGACGGGCTCGCCGGGTGAATACATCGACTACGCAGCGAGCAAGGGAGCGCTCGATACCCTGACTATCGGCCTCGCCCGTGAGGTTGCCGCTGAAGGTATCCGGGTCAATGGCGTTCGGGCGGGCTTTATCAACACGGAGATCCACGCGCAGGGCGGTGAACCGGGGCGCGTGGCGCGGCTCGCCTCGTCCATTCCGCTCGGGCGCGGCGGGCGACCGGAGGAGGTCGCCGAGGCGATTTTGTGGCTCCTGTCGGATGGGGCTTCCTACGTTACAGGGTCGTTTGTGGATGTGGCGGGTGGGCGCTAGTTCGGGCGAGGAGGAGGGGGCGCAAGGCCCCTGCTAGGTAGAACGACCCGGCGATCACGATCTGGTCTCCGGGTTGACTCTGGGCCAGCGCTCGCCCTAGTGCCGCTTCCGGGTCGGCGACGAACGGCAGGTCGTCCCGCTCGGGGGTGGTTCGTTGGCCCGAATTGGCGTTGGTGAGAATCACCCTCGCCGCGTGTGGCTCGAGCACCGTGAGTGTTTCTGCGCCGAGCTTTTTGGGCAATGCACCAAAGAGCAGGGTAAAGGGCCAGCGGGTGTGCTCGAGCAGGGCGGCAGCAGCACTCGGGTTGTGTGCACCGTCGAGCAAAACGTCCCTGCCCTCGATGAAGAAGTGTTCGGCTCGAGCCGGTAACCTAGCCGCCAACCCATCCTGTACGGCCCCCTCCGGAACGCCGCAGAGCCGCAGGGCAGCAGCGGCGAGCTGGGCGTTGTGCGACTGCGTGGTCGTAAGTCCGTCTGTTTCGATATTGAAGATCGGGTCGCCCGTCTCACGCACATAGAGCGAGCTACGGTGTGAGGCGGCTACCCGCCGGACGACCTCGAGCCCTTCACCTGTCGCGCCCGTCACCGTCCACGTGCCTTCACGTATAGCCTTGGTCTTGTCCGTGGCGATGTCCCGGAGGGTCGGGCCAAGCGTATCTAGGTGGTCGCGCCCGATACTCGTGAGGACGACCCCGGTGACATTTTCCAGCGCACGCGTCGCGTCGTGTCTGGCCCCGACGCCTGCCTCGATAACGGCAACCTCTACGCCTTCACGGGCGAAGTGGTGCAGCGCCAGGGCCAATGTCAGCTCGAAGAAGGCCGGGGCGGGCTCGAGGGGGGGCAGTCCCCGGACGAACTCGAGGACGGTCGCGTCCGGGATCCACGCACCATTTACTGCAATCCGCTCCCGAAAGTCCACCACGTGCGGCGAGATAAAGCGCCCGGTCCGCTGTCCGGCAGCCGTGAGCCCGGCGGCAATCATCGCGCTCACACTGCCCTTGCCGTTGGTCCCAACGACGTGGACGACGCGAGGTGGGCTCGTCAGCTCGAGCTGCGCCATCAGGTTCACCATGCGGCGCACGCTGCGCGGCGCACCGTTGCGGGTTTGTGCGAAGAGCCACTCGAGGGCGGCCGGGTAGTTGGACGGGGGCTGTTCGGGCATGCGTGCCCAGCATAGGCTATTTGCTGTGACAGTGCTGCGTGGGATGGGTCACAATGGACGGATGATCAGTGACGACCTTGCTAGAGCGCTCATCGAAACGCACCCGCTCGAGGCCGCCCGCATCCTAGAAGGCCTCGAGCCAAACGAAGTTCTCGAGGTGCTGTCGCACTACGACGCCGAGCTGCGGGCTCCGGTTCTCGAGTGGTTCTCCGCCGACTACGCTGCCCGCGTCCTGCAACTTTTGCCGCCCGACGAGGCGGCGCAGCTCGTGCGCGAGCTGCCCACCGAAGACACCCACGATATTCTCGGCTACCTCCCGGAAAACGAGCGCGCGCTGGTGCTGGAGCGCTTGCCCACGGCGCAGATCGAAGATCTCGAGGAACTCGCTGAATACGCCGAGGACACTGCCGGGAGCATCATGACGCTCGAGTATGTCGCGCTGCGCGAAGGGGCGACGGTGGCCGACGCGCTCACCCGCTTGCGGCGCCTGGCGCTCGTCGGGCGTGAGGTCAACTACGTCTACGTGGTCGACGAGGAGCGGGTGCTGCGCGGTGTTCTGCTGATGCGCGACCTGGTCCTGAACCTGCCCCGCACGCCGCTCGGCCGGGTGATGGTCGGGGACGTGATGCGTGTTCGCACGGACGACCCGCTCGACGAAGTCCGGGACGCGCTGCTCGAGCGCAACCTGCTCTCGGTCCCGGTCGTCGACGACGAGGAGCGGCTGCGCGGCGTCATACTTGCAACGCAACTCGTCTCCGAATTGCAGGAAGAGGGCTTCGAGGACGCGCAGAAGATGTTCGGAGCCGGTTCGGACGAACACGCCTCCTCCACGGCCCCCTTCGCCATCCGTAAGCGCCTCCCGTGGATGCAGGTCAATCTGCTGACGGCCTTTCTGGCGGCAGCGGTCGTCGGCGCGTTCGATAGCGTCATCGCGCAGGTCACCATCCTGGCAGCCTTTCTGCCGGTCGTCGCAGGTCAGGGCGGCAACGCGGGCGCGCAGGCGCAGGCGGTCATGCTGCGCTCGCTGGCGCTCGACGAGGTCAACATCGGGCGCTCGCGCAAAGTGCTCTTGAAGGAGGCTGTGGTTGGGCTGGTCAACGGGGCCGCGACGGGTATCGTCGCAGGGCTGGCGGCGGCGTTTTTCGCCTCCAATGTGGCGCTCGGTGTGGTGATCGCCGCCGCGATGACCGTCAACTTGATGGTCGCGGGTGTGGCTGGGGCCGGTATTCCCCTCATCATGGAGCGGCTGGGGCAAGACCCTGCACAGTCCTCGAACATCATCCTGACGACTGTGACCGACGTGCTGGGCTTCGCGTCGTTTCTGGGTTTCGCGGTGCTGGCGCGCCCCTGGCTTCTCTCCTAAAGCTTCGGGCGGAGGCTTGTGGGTGAGCCCGCTGCTAGAGTAGGGGCGTGAAC